>CAYMVB010000334.1:0-2319 GCA_964393665.1 uncultured Desulfobacteraceae bacterium
CATTCACATGCAGGAAGTTCGACTGGGCAATGCCTGTATTCAGGATATTCCCAAACCCAATAAAATCGGCAGGCAGCTATTAAAAAATGCTGGAGTTAACCTGCCATCTGTGTTTCCAAAGACCATCGCAAATGTAGACACTAAGAAAAAACTTGAATCTGAGAGGAAAAATATGTAATTACAGGTCCTTACGTTATTAATTGTGGTCGGCTTTTTAAGGTTTGCTTATGAATCGCGAAATTACCAAAGTGATTATCGCCGCTATTTTAATAGTGTTATTTCTTTTGCCTTTAACAGTGATGGCAGAAACCTCAAGCAACTACGAAAAAAATCCCAAATTCAGCAATGAGGAATTAGCGCAAATACTTGCGCCTATAGCCCTTTATCCCGATTCTCTTCTTTCGCAAATTTTAATTGCCGCCTCATATCCATTTGAAGTAGCCGAGGCTGAAAGATGGATAGCCAAAAATCCGTACCTGACCGATGAGCAATTAGATGATGCCCTGCACTCCAAAAACTGGGATGTAAGTATTCTTTCTCTTTGTTATTACCCAAATGTTCTAGCTATGATGGCGGAAAATCTTACGTGGATAGCAAAAATAGGCAATGCCTTTGTATATCAGCAACAGGATGTTATGGACACAATTCAAGAACTGCGTGCCATGGCAAAAGAGCAGGGCAACCTTGCAACAACAAATGAACAGAGGGTGATTGTCGAAGAAAGAACAATTCGCATAGAGCCGACATATTATGATTATCTGCACATCCCGGTATATGATCCATTTTTTATCTATGGCAGATGGCGCTACCCCAAGTTTCCGCCTTTTCGCATTTTTTACCCTGGTATGAGTGTTTCCGGGCCAACGATAGCCTTTTCAGCTGGAATATCTATTGGCTTTGGGTCTATTGGGTGGTCGGTTTTTGATTGGCCGTCGCATAATGTTGTTATCTTGAATATTGACAGGACAAAACGGTTTAACAGGCATTACCATGTATATCACCATAACCATTACCGTGCTCACTGGAAGCCCGATCATCAAAAAAGAATGGGACATCTGTTCCCTGCAAAAAAACCTCATACAGTCCACACACCAGTAAAAAAGCACTATAAGAAGGTCTTGAGGCCAAATCCCCCTCCAAAACCATTAGCAGCACCACAAAGCGCTGTGAAAGGCAGGCCCCTAAAAGGCAATTTAAAATCTAACGATAAGCATAGCGCTCATCCTGGGGATAGGCATTATACGAAAGACAGGCACGGTCCACATAATCAAATCAAGCCACACAAGCAGGACGCACCTCATAAAGGCAAACAGACAAGCAATAACCAAAGGGTGCCAAATAGAGTCAAGGCCCCTCCAAAGCAACCACATTCAAATAATAATGTAGCTCGTGCGGTTTTACATGGTGAAGACCACAGAAACCTTAATAATCATCGCCGCTTCTCTTCGAGCAAAGGAAGGGAAGGGATGCACAGGGCAGAAAACCACAGCTATACTGGTAGAAGCAGGACAGCAGATAAGTATCGGAGATAAAATAAGCTTTTTCCTTTATCGCATAGTATTCGTGAAATCTTAGAGAAAAACAAATGCATCAACAAAAAGCAATTATAGCCATTTTAGTAACCATTAAAGGGCATTGAGCTTTCTGTCACGTGTTTCATAAATACATCATGAAATGAGGCCTGTCTTTTATTTCAAGAGATATCTTTATTTGTTTCTTGAATGATCTCTCTCAGCTTTATGGATAAATCTCTTACATTGAAAGGCTTCTGAATAAAACCATTGCAGCCGCGATTCAATATTTCTTTTGCCATGCCATCCATACTGTATCCACTAGAAAGAAGAACCTTTATTTCCGGATTTATTTTCCTAAGCCTGTCATAGATTTCTCCGCCACCCATACCAGGTAGAATGATATCCAGAATAACCAGTTCAATACCATCTCCTCTTTTTTTATAAATATCTATTGCCTCTCCGCCATCCTTTGCTAGCAAAACCGTATACCCAAGGCTTGTTAATATACCCTCTGCGACATCGAGAATCATTTCCTCATCATCAACAATAAGAATAGTACCTGAACCTGCCATGATATCTTGTTTTCTATCATCATCCCTTAAAATAGGCTCCTTAGAAACAGGCAGGTAAATATGTAAAGATGTACCTTGACCTACTTCGCTGTAGACTTTAATAATTCCACCGTGATTCTTTATAATTCCATAGACAGAAGCCAATCCCAGGCCTGTTCCTCTCCCCATTTCTTTTGTCGTGAAAAATGGGTCAAATATCTTCGCCTGTGTATCTTCATCCATCCCTATTCCCG
>CAYMVB010000335.1:0-2463 GCA_964393665.1 uncultured Desulfobacteraceae bacterium
TAAGAGCCTGTCCTGAAATATTTTTTAATGGTAACCTCATTGTTAATCATAGCAACAACAGTCTGACCATTTTCTGCTGTCGGTCCCTTTCGCACAACAACAAAATCGCCGTCAAGTATGCCGTCGTCTCTCATGGAATCACCTTGAACCCTGAGCACAAAGTGATCTCCTTCACCAAGCATTGAAGGTGGTATTTCTATAGCCTCGGGGGTTTCTACTGCCTCGATTGGTTTGCCTGCCGCCACTAATCCCAGAAGCGGGAGCTCAAAGCGCTTGACCTCTACAGGGCTAACCACCTGAATACCCCTTTTCTGATTTTTTCTGGAGGGAAGGTGAATGTAGCCCTTTTTTTCCAGGATTTTGAGGTATGTAGTTACTGTATTGTAAGATTTAAAACCAAAGTGCTCACAGATTTCCGTAAAACTGGGGGGCCTCCTCCATTCATCTATATAATTGGATATATAAAAGAGGACGGCCTGTTGCTTATCAGTTAATTTCATTTTTTTCTCCTCAGGGCAATTTAAGCGGACATTTTTGGGAATTTATTTTACCGTTGGCTGCGATTGCTCAAAAATTTTCGGATTTTTTTACGCTTTTAACTTTGACCTGTAATTATAATACTGTAAAAATAACTGTAAGTCAAGAAATATTTTGAAAAGGGCTAAAGAAAGGCAGACAATTTTACTATTGCTTTTGAGTGGGGACGTACGTTGTTGGGTAGATTTTCGAGTATTTTAGACGGCTGATTGTTTTTTTAAGAGGAAAATTCTGCCCATAAAAAATCACGTAAAAGGGCATAACAATACTTTATGCATGCAGGATAATCTCTTAATCCCTTGTTTGCAAAATTAGCCCGACAATATATGAGAAATGATTATCAAGGGTAAATAAGGCAAGGCCGTTTTGCATGGCGGATGCTGCAATCCATATATCATTTGTGGGAATGGGGGTTCCGTTTTCTTTTAAATTTTTAAAGATTTGGGCATAAAAATCCGCTGTATCCCTGTCATGAACAATAAAATACACCCTTGAAGAATTCATAAAGTCTTCCAGTTCAGTCCGATTTCTTTTTTCTTTGCTGCCTCCCTTGAAGCCAGCATATAACTCAGCCAGAACCGTAATATCAATTCCTATAAAATCCAGGTTTTGAAAGGCAGTTACAATGTCTGGATCATTTCTTTTAAATGCCGTATAAATATTAGTATCGATTAAGACCTTTCTCATTCCCATAGTTCCTTATCAACTACTTCAAGTTCCTGGATATTTTTATAAAATTCTTTTTCATCTTCCTTTGCCCAGGTCCCTGCCAAATGGTCAAGATCATGGTATACAGGAAAGATCTTTTTCTCCCTGAGGCCAAGCGCGGATTTTAATAACCTTAAAGACAGTTTATTTATACTCTCTCCATTTTGCATGGCCCTTTCTTTAATTCTATTGGCGAGTTCCGAGTCAATACCACGTATTGTTAATGTTTTCATGTTTATCCCCTGTATTTAAAAAATGCATTTAATGTGATTATATAACATACATTCAATAATAAATCAATAATCTTGATTAAGGGCCGCTTACTAAAGCAGTCTTACGCAAGACATTTCGAATTTAAATAAAACGCCAACTTTGGCGGTGGAAATCTATTATGGTATTTCAGGCGTTATTTATTGCAATCTCCATTTTTGTGTATATCTTTGTAAGGAGATCGGGTTTTATACGACACATAAAATTTTCTTTTTATTTTTATTGAATAGAGAATACATTGGTGCTATAAAATAATGTTCTATCTTAAAGAACAAAGAAATTTGTAACGACCTGGGCATACTGCCACAAAGACTATGAAATTACTGTATTAATCATTATAGTGATAGCAGCCTTTTCTTTGTGTCCTTGCGTCTTGGTGGCTGAAGGGATAAAAATTCTATATATATAATTAATCTAAGGTTAGATAAGAGGTAGACTATGCTTGAGATACGCTTTCATGGCAGAGGGGGCCAGGGTTCGGTTGTAGCCTCCAAAATATTGGCTAATTCAGCGTTTATAGACGGCAAATACTCTCAATCATTTCCGGCATTTGGCGTTGAGAGAAGAGGGGCTCCGGTAACTGCGTTTTTAAGGGTGGATGAAAGACCCATAAGGGTAAGAACGGAGATATATGAGCCGGACCATATTATAGTCCTGGATCCCCTTTTAGTTGAGCAGGTAAATCTCACAGAGGGCTTAAAAGAGGGTGGCATTGCTATCGTGAATACAAATAAAAAGCCTGCTGACTTTGCCGACATATTTAAGGGATTTAAGGTGGCCACTGTTGCTGCTGGAAAAATCGCCGTAAAATACCATCTTGGCAGCGCCCAATCTCCCATTGTTAATACGGCCATATTAGGCGCTATAGCCAAGGTGCTTGGCCTGGTGACAATGGAGAGCCTGATTAAGGCTATAAAGAGCGATGTACCTGCTCACCCTGAGAATAAT
>CAYMVB010000336.1:0-2596 GCA_964393665.1 uncultured Desulfobacteraceae bacterium
AAAGCTGAGAGCGATTTTGATCCAAATTGCACATCAAAAAAGGGGGCAATGGGCCTTATGCAACTGATGCCTGAGACAGCAAAAGAGCTCGGTGTAGAAAACCCTTATGATCCCTATGAAAATGTCATGGCGGGCACGAAATATCTAAAGGGACTTTTAAAGCGGTATGACAATGACACGAATAGTACCCTGGCTGCCTACAACTGGGGTATGGGAAATCTTGAAAGAAACCCGGGAAAGTTACCCCGGGAGACAAGGACTTATATAGCAAGGGTGAATAAATTCTATCAAGACTTTACATCCCAGACATAGTATGGGCTCTCCCTACATCTTTACGCTTCCAACATAACTTTTTTCCCAATGAGTCACCCCTGCCCCCCGCCTTTATGATACAAGAACTTAAAAAAACCCCCCAAACTCCCTCCTTGAGCTGATAAATAAAAATTTTGACATTTTCACATGATCTAGATAAAGGATGTATTGTAGAAGTATAAAAGGGTTGCAGGCGATTAGCCTGCAGACTGATTGGAAAACGAGGCGACATTTGCCTCAGAACCAAACCTTGCAAGAAAACTTGCCTTTTTTATACCTAACCCAATGGTGCATTTTCTGTGGCTTCAGCCTTTCAGGGTAGAACCCCTTACACCAGGCTGCACAGGTAGCTATAAAGGAGAATATAAAAAAAATGATTAGGCTTGCTATCCCAGGCAGACAGGATCTTTTTATAAAAAATCTAATCCTGGACCTTAATGGAACCATAGCCTTTGATGGAAAAATTCTCAGAGGCGTAAAAAAAAGATTATCCATATTAGCCAGACATCTCAATATCTCTGTTGTCACCGCAGATACAAATAAAAATGCGGAACAACTCTTAAAAGGCTTGAATGTTACCTTGTTTAAGATATATAAAGAAAACGAAGATTCTCAAAAACTAAGCCTGCTATTAGAGAATGGAAAAGATGAAACGATAAGTATAGGGAATGGAGCAAATGATGTCTCTATGCTCAAGGAATCTTCTATTGGTATATGCGTGTTAGGAAGTGAGGGCGCGGCAACAGAGGCCTTAATAGCATCCAAAATAGTAGTCCCCACAATTAATGATGCGCTTGACCTGTTGCTAAGGTCGCACAGATTAATAGCCACGATTAGAAAATGAAACAATAGCGAAGATATTACAAATTTGAAGCTAACAAACTAAATTCCTATTGATAACTGATTTGAAAAAATTCTGAAGCTAAGGAGATTACATGGATATATATAGTTCATTAGTTGATATTGTTGGAACAGAGAGGGTATCAAACAACGCGGAAGAGCTTTTTATTTACTCAAGAGATTCAGGGGCACAAATCCCTCGAAGTGCCGATTATGTAGTTATGCCAAAAACTGCAGAGGAAGTCCAAAGCATTATTAAACTGGCAAATAAAGAAAAAACCCCGGTCACCCCTTTGGGTGGGGGTTTCACCCTTTCTGCGCTGGTTGTACCGAATAAAGGTGGTATTGTAATGGATATGAAAAGAATGGATAAGATACTCGAGGTAAATGAGACAAACAGATATGTACTGATAGAGGCAGGTGTCTCACAGGCCCAATTAAGGGCATACCTTGAGAAAAACCATCCTAAATTCCAGCACTCAACCCCCGAGGCGCCGCCAACCGTCACGGTAACTGCCAATGCACTCATTCAAGGACATGGCCATATATCGCCACGATACGGGGTTAACTCCGATATGATAAGCGGTATGGAAGTTGTGTTACCAACAGGCGAGATATGCAAAATAGGCTCTTCCTCGGTCAGCCCCTCCTGGTTTACAAAGGGTCCCCTGCCGGATTTATCAGGACTATTTGTAGGGTGGTACGGCACAACTGGTGTCGTAACAAAGCTTTCCATTAAAATTTATCCAAAGCCAAAATACAGGGAGGTTATGGCCTTTTCCGGGGATGATGTAGATTTGATAACAGATGTTATCGCTGATGTAACATACCTTGATCTCCTTGAAGATTTCTTTCTGATAAATCAGGAAAAACCGGACTGGATGAATCATATTTTTTACATCGTTATTGTTTCCGGTCACACCCAGGAGGAGCTGGAACTAAAAAAGAATGCCTATAAAAACTTATTCAAGGGTTATAAAAGGGAAAAAATATCCTTTGTAGAAGAGCTTCATCCAGCTTTAAAAAAAAGGTTTTTAGATGTTCCACCCCTGGCAGCACTTGCGGCCGATTTTAGAAAAGGTGGAGGATTTGAATATACAGGCGCTATACTTCCAATAGACAAGGTTCCCGAAGCATGGAGAAGAGGCATCGAAATAGCACACAAGCATGGAATGCTGTGTTCTTATGTCCATCAGGTCTTAATGGGTAACAGTATAATGTTTGGCTTTAATTACTCCTTTAACAGGGCAGATAAGGAGGATATCGAAAAAACGAGGCATGCCATTAAAGAGTCAAACGCGGTGACCTTTGAGTTAGGTGGAATGGTATGGAAGGGAGAGAGAGAGGCGCAACAGGCTACAATGAAAAAAATGGACCAAAATACCGCTAAACTGATAAAAACGATTAAGAGTGTCTTAGACCCAAATGGCATTATGAACCCTGG
>CAYMVB010000337.1:0-2942 GCA_964393665.1 uncultured Desulfobacteraceae bacterium
TGATAAATTTTGATCAAATTAGCTTTATTTTAATCGTGGCAGTTACAAGATAGTTACAATTTTCAGGGGGTGAATAGGCTACCGGAGCCGAAAAGGTAGATTTCCTGACTACCCTTTCCCCTGTTAATTAACAAGCCGTTGCGGGAGGCGGATATGGCAAAAGATGAACATAAGGAGTTTAATAAAGAGTACTATGAGCTAAGGCTAAGATATGCTCTTGAAAACCCAGAGGTAAAAAATCTCTTTGATGATTGGATAAATGCAGAAAAGAAATTAATAGGAGTTTTGCATAAATATGGTGTATGGGAGAGCATCGAATCTGCCCGTCCAGTGCATGATGAAGCGGATGAATTATGGAATAGCCTATTTAGGATACTGCAAGGGCTAGGAATTATTTTTTACACCTCTAGGGATATCTACGCTGCCTACTGTAACGTCACAAAAAAGAAGAATTGGGATTATAATGATGTCTTCCCAAGAATCTTACCCAGCGTTTTTATAGAAGCAGATTCAAGAGAGCTCAGAGCTGCCCACCTAAAAAAAGACATCGACATTATCAGGGATATATTTGAAAAAGGAAATTTCGAGAAGCACAAAGAGTGGCTTAAACAAAACTATGGTAAACTTACCCCTATACGTCATACAACCGGTCGTACAATGATAGATGTTTTCAAGCTTGATTTCATGAAAGAGGGCGGTTGTGAGGATGAACATTATACGTTTAATAAAAAGAGTCAAAAGTTTTATAGTTTTTGTGAAGATGGATTTGACAGCGATATTGATGAACTCACAGAAGGACCAATTATTACTGAAGACAGTATTTTAAAAGATGATAAGTATTTACGATTACAAATAGATTTATCTAAATACAATGAGAATATTGAAGCAGAGTTAAAGTCTATACTTAAATATTTTAAAGATGTATTTGATAAAAATAATCTGTCAAGAACCAAAACAAACGGAAAACACCAAGACATTGACCTATATAAAAGATATTTACGAGTTTACAAATTAGTACAAGAAAAAGGCGAAGGGAAATTTCCTGAGATAGCTAAGGAGATATTTCCTAATGAACAATCAGATCCTGACAAAAAGAAAAGTGCATTAACTAAAGTACATAACGCTTATAATGAGGCAAAAAGACTGATAGCTGAAGGCCTACCATAAGAATAGGGCAAGTCCTAATAATTATTAAGGAACAGCTTACTCTTACTTCAAAATAATTATTATTAATTTTATAATCCCTACTAACGATTAAAACCGTTTTTAGGGATTTTTTTATGGAGGCAAGAACAATGGAACTAAGAGAAGCAAGATTTAAAAGAGGTATAACTCAATATTCTCTTTCAAAGATTACCGGTGTGCATCAGTCAAGAATTTCATTAATTGAGAATGGCTATAAAGCCAGCGAGAAAGAAAAAAGGGCTCTGGCCAAAGGTTTGGGTGTTAAGGTTGAAGATGTTAGCTGGCAAAATAATTAAAGCAATTTTCTAAAGGCTGAAAATTAATATGGTAAGTAACAACCTGTATTTTGAAAGAGACCTTATCAAATCTGAAGTTTTCAGATCTTTGAGCAAGAAAACAATGCTTATTTATTTTGATTTCCGCATAAAATGCCGGGTGCAAAAAACAAAAGCTAAATCGGGGAGACAGGATGCTTGGGATATTATCAATAATGGGGACATCGAATACACTTATAGTGAAGCTGAAAAAAAAGGTACCTCGCGATCCAGTTTCATGCGGGCCGTTGATGAGCTAATCGAAAAAGGTTTTATTGATATTGCTCATTCAGGTTCTGGTGGTGTCAAAGGGGATAAGAGTAAATACTCTATCATTGAAAGATGGCGGGCCTGGGGAACCGATAGCTTTGTCAAAAAAATTAGACCAAAAGACAAAAGAGGCGGAAGGGGTTTTGCTGTTTATTGGAATAAAAAAAAGCAAACATCGGTATCATAAATGATAATCCAACCGTTATCAAAAATGATAATCCATAGCTTGTTTTCATAATAATGGAATATCAAAAATGGTAACCCATAAAAAAACACAAATCATCCAACAATTAGATTTTATTAGTCAAACTCAAAATGAGCATTTTTGCTGATGGATTATCAAAAATGATAATATTCTATAGTATACCATAGGATAGGGGCAGTCATTAGATATTTCAAGTACTCGATAAATTAAAATTTTGTTAGTGAGCTTAGGATCAATTACAAAGGTATGAAACATCACATTAAAATTTGTATAAAACATTGCAAGTTAATGTTTTTAGTTAAATCCGTATTGTTTACCGGTGCAATGAACTGTATCTCCTTCTATGATAGATGATAAAAGGAAATACAGCAGGATCTGAAATCACAAAGTAGAAAATAGAGAACCAAAAAAAGGAGATTTAACTGGTTACAGCTTAGTGACATGGCCTCTAAAAGTAACATTAGCAAAGAGTTAAAGAAGGCGCAAAGGATAGGCAATCCTTTAACCAAACGGCTCTTTGACCTTAAAGAAGCTGCTATCTACCTGGGGAGGCCTGTTTTTTCAGTTAGAACATTGATTTGGAATGGCACGTTAACCCATGTCAAGGAAGGCAGGAAATATTATTTAGATGTCTATGACATGGATGACTATATCGAAAAGAATAAAGAAAGGGTAATGTAAAGAGCAATGGCGATAAATCACACAATCAGAAAAAACGGCAATGGTGGCACTAAAAGAGTAAGTTTAACCTTTAGAAGTGCAATACGAGCTTTTTGTCTCGAATGTATGGGGTGGTCTCCAGAAGAAGTAAAAAATTGTACTTCTCCAACTTGCCCTCTTTATCCTTTCAGGCTAGGACACGATCCAGGCAAGAAAGGAAAAGGGCAGGGACGAAGTGCAGAAGATATGGCAAAGATACGGCACAAAATCCAAATGAACCCTTGAAGTTTCCTAGGCTTTTGTCCTCA
>CAYMVB010000338.1:0-7323 GCA_964393665.1 uncultured Desulfobacteraceae bacterium
TAAAAGAGGTGACAGGATTGCCCAGATTGTCGTCAATAAAATTTCTCATGCTGTAGTCCAAGAGGTGGATTTATTAGATATGACAGATAGAGGTGACGGTGGCTTTGGTCACAGTGGAACATGAGCAATGAAACATGAACAATGAAACATGACCGTAAGCCATTAATTTTATATGATATTCCTCTATCCTTAGTTATGTAGCCGATTACCCTGAATTATTAGGATTTTGTATCTATTTCCATAAGAAAAAGAACATGTAAACCATTAGTTTGTTGTATTGTTTGGCTTGGTTAGCCACAATTTATGTTTTTTATCTCACTCTGGTGGCCTTTGAGGCTGAGGCCTGTAATTCTTCTCAGCAATGCTTCCATCTGTTTTATATATGACAACCTGAGGGTGAGATTTCTCATGTTTTTTAAGGGCCTCCTCCCATTTGTCTTTAGTTTTTTTATCAAGGGTGGCCCACCCCATCCTTCCTTTACATTTGGGAAACTTCGAACAGCTCAACCATGGACCCCGACTGCTGCGGCGAAGGTTTAACGGAGCTTCACACTTTGGGCATTTAAGATCTGTTGACAATGGTGGAATCTTAGGTGGTCTGATATCACCCTTTTTATCCAGGTTCAGTATGCCATCGCAATCAGGATAATGTGAACAACTCAAAAAGGGGCCAAAACGGCCTTTTCGAAGCAGCATTGGTGAACCGCATTTGGGGCAAGCAATGTCTGTTTGTTCAGGTAATGCAGGCTTACCATTTCGATCTATAGGGGATGCGTATTTACAGGTTGGATACTTAGAGCAGCTAAGAAATCTACCGTTACGGCCAAAACGATAGACCACGGGACTACCGCATTTTGGACAGGTATAAGGAGAAGGTTGCGTTTCGCCTTTAGCGTGCCCCATGTTTTTATATGCTGTGTCAAGGCTTTGTTGAAAGGGGCCATAAAAATTCTGGAGCATTTGGAGCCAATCAATATGGTTTTCTTCAATGCTGTCCAGTTGATGCTCCATATCCCGTGTGTAGCCTATTTGCATTAAGTCAGGGAACGCCTCAATGAGTTTATCAGTAACCATAATTCCGAGATCGGTTGCATAAAACTTTTTTTCATATTTCTCTACATACTTTCGGTTTTGTATAAGATGGATAATTTGCGCATACGTGCTTGGTCTTCCGATTCCCTCTGATTCGAGCTTCTTTATCAGCGATGCCTCTGTATACCTAGGGGGAGGCGTAGTAAAGAATTGTGCTGGATTAATCTCGATTGCCTTTATAAGCTGCGTTTCATTCATATTAGGCAATACCTGTTCGTCTAAGGTATTGGGTACGCCGAGTACCTTATAATAACCATCAAAGATCAGGCTACGTCCATTAGCGTGAAATATAAGTTCTTCGTTATCAGCAGTGTTACCGGCGATTAATATGGATGTGTAATTCCATTTTGCATCAGCCATTTGACATGCTATAAACCTTTCCCAGATAATTGTATATATTTTATATTGTTTTTCATTCAAAGAGTCTCGAATCATTTCAGGTGTAAGATTCACATCAGTAGGATGTATTGCCTCATGTGCCTCTTGAGCTGATTTGTTTGACGTGGAAAAAATGTTTGCTTTGGCAGGAAGATACTTACTGCCAAAATGAGAGTCAATATAGTCCCTTGCCATTCCAACTGCCTCTGCGGAAAGGTGCGTAGAATCAGTTCTCATATATGTAATTAATCCGACTGATCCCATGCCCTTTACTGATATGCCTTCGTAAAGCTCTTGAGCGGTTCGCATGGTTGACTGAGCGGTAAATCCAAGCTGATTTGCTGCTGTCTGCTGAAGCGTGCTTGTTATAAATGGGGCATAGGGATGACTTCCCGTAGTTTTAGTTTGAATTGATTTTACCTGCCATTGAGGTCCACCTGAGACAAATCCTTTTAGATAAATTTTTTCGCGAACCTTTCCGTTTGGGCCAGCTTGATTTGTTTTTATTTCTTCCTCTAAGATAAAGCCTGCTTTTTTAGCAGCCTTCATAATATCTTTAATATGCTTTGGTTTAAACTTAATCCCATCTATTTCAATTAACTCAGCAGCAAAGCAATGATTTTCAATAAGCCATTTGTTTTTTTCACGAATTGTAAGGTTAACAGGTTTTTTGTTTTCTTGATATTGGTTAGAAACATGCATCAAATTTTGCCATGTTTTACCAAGATTTTCAGCGTTGTTTAAATCAGTGGTAAATAAGCCTTTAAGCTTCCAATATTCTTCCGGATTAAAGGCTGTAATCTCACGCTCTCTTTCCACAATTATCCTGACTGCTATTGACTGAACACGGCCAGCGCTAAGACCGGCAGAGACCTTTTTCCATAATAGTGGGGATACCTGATACCCTACAATGCGGTCAAGTATGCGTCTTGCTTGCTGTGCATTTACCTTATATAAATCAATTTGTCGTGGATTCTTAAATGCCTTTTCAATGTCCATTTTTGTGATTGCATTGAATACTACACGTTTTCCTTCTTCCGGTTTAATATTGAGTACCTGTGCAAGATGCCATGCAATTGCTTCCCCTTCGCGGTCGAGGTCTGTAGCAAGCCATATTCCTGAAGCCTTTTTTGCTGCCTGTTTAAGGTTCTTAACTGTATTATCCTTCCCTTTAATAATATGGTAGGTTGGCGTAAAATTGTCATTCAGGTCTATCCCTGGGATGGGGCTTTTGTCGCCTTTAGAATTTTTATTCGGCAAATCACGCACGTGCCCGAGTGATGCCATTACAATATATTCTTGCCCAAGGTATTTGTTTATAGTCCTTGCCTTTGCAGGTGACTCTACTATAACGAGTTGTTTACCTGCAGTATTGCATTTGTCATCAATAAAATTTTTAATATTTTTTGATTTTTTTTCAGACATATATATTCCTTTATTGGGAACTTAGCCCTTTTATCAGATAGAAATTAGATGTTTTTATTGTTTTTTGTTTGGAGTTGACTAATAGGCCCCTAACACTTTGTAAAAAACAGCAAGTTTTGCATAAATCTTGAATTTTACCATTGAGCATTCTCTGAAAGAAAATTTTTAATAAGTATCTTACCGTACTTCTGTAAAGATGTAACGTTTCAAGAAAGTATGAACATTTTGCCAGGTAATTGCTTGATGACCCCTTTTAACTCTAATTTCATTAATAAACCGGATATTTGGCCTGGCTCTATTTTGATGGATCTTACTATCTGGTCTATATGAACAGGATAATTTCCGAGATAATTGTATATTTTTCTTTCATCGTCACTCATAAGAGGTACGTTTCTTTTGGTATTGAGTCCCATGGCACCAGAACCTTCAGAAATAAATCCAAGCTCTTCAAGTATATCCTCTGCATTTTCAATTAGTTTTGCACCTTGTTTAATAAGAAAATGCGTTCCGGCACTTTTAAAGGATTCTATGCTTCCAGGCACGGCAAAAACCTCTCTGCCTTGCTCTAACGCAAGGGATGCTGTTATCATGGTTCCGCTTTTTTTTGATGCCTCTATTACAACAACGCCTCTGGATAGACCGCTGATTATTCTGTTTCTAATAGGAAAATTTCTTGGCTCGGGCGCTGTGCCTATTGGGAATTCGGTAATTACAGAACCGCTTTCTGATATAAGGTTGAACAATTTTTTGTTAGATTCAGGATATATAACATCAATGCCTGAACCCAAAACAGCTACAGTAGGTCCTCCTCCCCTTAAAGAACCCCAATGGGATGCCGAATCTATACCTATAGCCATACCGCTGACAACTGCTACGTTATTTTTAGCGAGATTCCTGCAAATTTCTTCGGCAATTTTGAGCCCATAATGGCTTGGGCGGCGTGAACCTATGGCAGCAACCATAGTTTTATCTGAAGGTAATTCGTTGCCTTTTATGTATAGTAATGGGGGAGGGTCATAAATTTCCCTGAGATCTGCAGGGTAAGACTTATCTGCTATAGTTATGAGGCGGCAATTATTTTTTTTTATTAATACTAATTCTTTTTCTGGGTTGCCTTCCCACGCCTTATTTTTTATTTTATATACTGTATTTTTACTAATACCTTCTACCATCATTAAATCATTAAAATCTGCTTCAAATACCTTTTCCGGGTAACCAAATTTTTCGATAAGGCGTTTATAGATGACATTTCCCAGGTTTGGGATCATTTTTAATGCGAGCCAACTATATTTGTCTTCAAGGTTTTTTTCCATGTAAGGGCCGAGATATTTTTTTTAGGATAAGCTATACGCCATTTTTTAATCATGTAAGATTCGAAAATATTTTTCGCATTACTATCCAAATATTTTCATATACTTAAATTAGCAGAAAAGTTGTCCATATTTTGAGGTGGCATATAACCAAAACTAGATATAGTCAAGTTTTTTTCTGTAAGAAAACGATATTCAAGGTAATAAATTAGGGCCTTTGCAAGGTTATCAATTTTATTATGAAAACAAATTTATTAATTAATACAAAAGCTTCCTTAAGGTCCTCGTATATAAAATTATTTAAAAACCCCAATCCCTAAATTTTTTTAGAATATTGTCTTTGTGTGTGCCAGGCCAGTAAAATTTTTCACAGACTGGGCAGAAAAGAATATTCTTAGGATACTTGGAAAAGACAAAATCGGGCACATTTTCCCTGGCCTCATCCTCCCCTACTTTAGATAAAAGAGAATTACATAGAGAGCACCTTTTAAACCAGGCACTGCGATCCCTCGTAAGGCCTATTGACCTGTCAACGATTTTGATTTGGTTTCTTACGTTGTCATGATTTATTAATAGGGTGTTGGGGCAGGAGGTATGTGTTTCCCAATTTTTTGTAAGTATAATTCTTCCTGTCTCAGAGAGCCCTAATAATTCATTTTCTTTGTAATTTGACTTGTAGATGGTATCATAGCCCATAATCCTTAAGCACTTTGCAAGGCTCCCCAGCATGCTGTCAGCCGCAAAAAGAATTACTTTATTTTTGTTAAACTTAGACACCATGGTTTTTTTATTGTGGAGGTTTATGGATTTAAAATTTGATATTTATGGTTGATACAAATACATTCGTTTTAGGTTAAAATGTATTTATTCATTTAGAGTATTTTTATCTTGCCTATATAGATTTAGACCCCCATTTTTTAACTATAATAATATTTTTCAGGATTTCCAAATATAATCACCACAGTGTATCCTGAAAGATTATTACATATTTATCTCCAGTGACCAGGTATCCATCGTCCTTTTGGTCCGCGATGACCAGGAACCCAAATTGCCCCCTTATGGGGTTTCGGGTGGCCTAATAATTTCCAGTGGCCTAAAACCCATTCTCCTTCACTGTTATAATGTCCCATCACCCAAACCTTGTTATCCTTAGGGGGACCTATGTGTTTCCAGTGGCCCCTTATTAACGTGCCGTCTACTGTGGTATGTGGCTCTATCCAAACAAAATGAGGTCCTGGCTTTGTTGGTATACAATGGGAGGTGGACGACAGAAACAAGGGTATCAAAAAGATTAATAAGACATAAGCTAACTTGACTTTTTTTGACATAATATCCTCCTTTTAAAATGATTTATTTTTATCAGCAAATATAGTGCCAATAAATAAGAATCACGTTAATAGATTTTATAGTACAATTTTAGTCCTGCGGTGATAGTTTTTATATTTAATTCCTGAATTCTTTATCTCTTGTGATAGAGGCAAGGAGGGCTATGGTTAAAAGGAGGGCAATTATAATGATAACCTGGAGCCAGAACACATAGACGATACTATAATGTTTAATCATACTTTTTGCTGTAAAAACTGACAAAGATCCTACGCCAAACGTAAAGATAAATTTTACTCCGTAGCTTGTTGAACGAAGTTTTTCCGGTGTCAGATGCGCAACGAGGCTATTTTCGATAGGTTGCATGCCAAGGGCAAAAAACAGATAACCTGTTGTAAAGATAAAAAGTGGAATATTGCTGAACTTAGTCATAAGGATTAAAAACGGCAATGAAAGGAGGTGAAATAAAAAGTAACCAAGGCGTAAGTCTAATTTATCTGCCACACGGCCTCCTGCCATCATGCCAAAAATGCCAATAAAATAAACGATTGATGTGAGTATGGTAGCGGACAATGTTTTAGTGCCAGTAAGCCTGATAAAGGAAAGACTATTAATAATGTTGTCTAAGAATGGTACGACTTGCTCAAAATATGTAGGGATAACAACGGAAGTCCCACGGTAGCAGAATCCTGCAAACATCATGCATATACAAAGAATCGAGAAATAAAGCATAGACTTATTATTACCTGCGCTAGCCTGTGGTTTTTTAATATTTTGTATTGTTTCATGAAAATCTACAAGAAAAAGTGAAATACTCGATAATAATACAATGAGGCCTAACGAGAGATATATTGTACGCCAGCCATATTTATACGTTACAATACCCGTAACAATTGGTGCAAGACCAAGGCCAATATTTCCAAAAACACCATTTATGCCTAAGGCAAATCCTCTTCTGCTGCATCCCTTGCTTATCAGTCCCATTCCTGCAGGGTGATAAATAGATGCAAATATGCCCGCAAATGTCAAGCCGATCATTAAGTGATTAGATTCTTTTGCCATCCCTGCAAAAATGGAAGATATGCCAATGCCTATAAGATAGATTAAAAGCATTTTTCTGGATCCCCATAAATCCGACAGCATGCCCATAGGCAGAGCGCCTAAACCAAAGAATAGATACATAAAAAAACCGAGAGATAAAACGTCGGCAAGGGGCATCTTAAAGTAATGTGTAAGAGGGGTTACAAGAGAAGGGAATATGAGCATGAAAAAATGGGATAGAAAATGGCAATAGGAGGTAAAAATAATTATTTTTTTTTCATTAGAGGTCATTATTTAATCTTGTATTAAGAAAATTTTTATGTATGTTTAGTATGTTTGATTGATGAAACCTTGATTGTTTTAAAAATAATTAATTAAAGTAGCTTATGCATAGGTAACAAGCTATTATAAGTATGTTTTTATAAGGTTATTGTTATAAAATCCATGCCTTTTTTAACTCTGCTCTATAAATTTAAAATAGAATTGGGGTGTAAAAAGATCTTCTACTTGCAATATTTGCACTTTGCAAGAACTATTATCCCATACATTCGTAAAAATTACATAATAAGAATTAAATTTTGGCTATAAGGATAGAAGAGAGGCATAGCCTTTGCTTAGTTACTAAAAGACAAAATGTTAACAAACCTAAATTCGGCATGCATGTATGAAACAGAAAAAACATAAAACAACGAAGACTCTAATGGATAAGAACGCTTTAAATTATGAAGTTTGCCCACGTTGTTTAGGAACAGGC
>CAYMVB010000339.1:0-5690 GCA_964393665.1 uncultured Desulfobacteraceae bacterium
GGTAGAGATTTTAGAGGAGGCGGCCAAAACCGGTACCTTTATTATTGGCCCCAATTGCAGTGGCATGTTTAGCGCCTCAGCAGAAATGAATTTTTTAGGAGTCCCACAAATTCAGAGGGGACCAATTTCAGTTCTTGCGCAGAGTGGTAATGTAATTGATTCATTGACCCATTATGCAAGAGTGAGAGGCCTGGGATTTAGTAAGATCATTAGCGTTGGTAATGCTATAGGCGTTAGTTTTCATGAGTACATAGACTACTTGAAAGACGACCCTGACACGAAGGTTATTATGACCTACCTGGAAGGAATTAAGGAGGGAAACAGCCTGGTCAGAGTTGCCCGAGAGACCGCAAAGAAAAAACCTCTCATTGCCCTTAAGGTTGGAAGATCCAGCGCTGGTGCGAGGGCGGCTGCCTCTCATACTGGCTCTCTTGCAGGAGATGAGGTTGTTGTGGATGCCGCCTTCAGGCAAGCGGGCATTGTACGGGTATTCAATGTAGACGAGCTCTTTGATATGGCAGGGGTGTTTGCTAGCTGCCCTCTTCCCGGGGGCAACAGGGTTGCTATTTTGTCTGAGGGGGGTGGTGATAACTCCATAGCGGCAGATAATGCGGAGAAGTTTGGAATGGAGGTCCCGGTCTTGAGCGCGCAAACCCAGGAGAAGATAAAGCCTTTCTTGCTTGAAGGCATGCCTGCTAGCAATCCTATTGATTATGGAGGTACGGCAGAGGAAAATCCTCATATGATAACTGAGTGCGTTAATGTTTGCATGCAAGATAAGCAGGTGGATGGGGTATTAATCACCGGCTTTTTTGGTGGCTTTAAGGATATAATAGCGCCCCATGTGGCGGAATTAGAGGAGAAGGCCGCAAAGGATATGGTTGATTTAGTGCAAACATATAAAAAGCCGCTCTTTGTGCACACCAGTTTTGCCAGAGACCCTATTAAATCCCTTGATATATTGAAGTCTGCTGGCGTACCGGTTATTGAATCCTCTGAAAGGGCAGCTCAGTGCCTGAGTGCACTGATGCATTTTTCTATCAACCAGAAGAAGATTAGCAAAATGGATATTCCTGCAGGAAAGCCAAAAGAACGCCTATTGGTAAAAAAGCTTTTTAATGAGGTGCTCAAGGAGAAAAGAAATAATCTGCTAGAGACAGAATCAAGAGAGCTCCTTAAGGAATATCAGGTTTCCTTGCCGGACGCGCAATTAGCGGATAGCGCAGAGAAGGCGGTTGAGGTAGGCAATTCAATGGGATATCCACTGGCAATGAAAGTAGTGAGTCCGGATATTATCCATAAGTCCGATGCAGGAGGCATAAAGCTCGGAATAAATAATCAGAAAGACATGAAAACCGCCTTTGAAGAAATAATAGCAAATGCCGGTAAGGTGGCGGAAAGAAAGAATATCCGTGGAGCATTAATCTCACCTATGGCAAAAAAAGGTCAGGAGTGCATCATAGGAATGATTAAAGATGCACAATTTGGCCCTGTTATTATGTTTGGTTTAGGCGGAATATTTGTTGAGGTTCTAAAGGATGTCTCATTCAGGGTAGCCCCCCTCGCAGAAGATGATATCGATGAAATGGTTAGAGAAATAAAGGGGTATAAAATCTTGACCGGAATAAGAGGGGAGAAGGCAAAGGATATTGATGCCATAAAAGATATCCTTTTCAAACTTTCCGAGATTGTGATTGACAACCCTGAAATCAAAGAGATTGATCTAAATCCGGTAATTGTTCATGAAAAGGGCCTATCTATTGTGGATTCGAGGGTGATACTTGATTGATTATATTAAAAGGCCACAAAGACACCAAGGCGCAAAGATTAAAGATGGACTTCAACGGTTTGCCGAAAAGACACGAAGATATTGCGACAAAAATAGTAGATGCTGCTTATGCTGTACATAAATCATTAGGACCAGGCTTGCTTGAAAGAGTTTACGAGGTCTGTTTTTGCCATGAACTTTCTAAGCGAGATCTAAATTATGAAAGACAAGTCGATATACCGATTGTATATGATGGAATAGTCTTTGATGAAGGCCTCAGATTAGATGTATTGGTAGAAGGGCTTGTTATTTGTGAATTAAAAGCGGTGGACGAGATGAATCCGGTTTGGACAGCGCAGTTATTAAGTCATTTAAAATTGACTGATAAGCGTCTTGGCTTTCTTATAAACTTCAATGTAACTCTTATAAAAAAGGGTATTAAAAGAATAATTTTGTAATTTTGGTGGCTTTGTGTCTTAGTGGCCGACAGGAAAGAAAAGGAGTGAAAAATGCAATTTGAATGTATCATGTATCAAAAGGATGAAGGGGTCGCTACCATAAAATTGAACAGGCCTCAGGTATTGAATGCCATGAATAAACAGCTATGGCTCGATTTCCAGGTAGCCTTAGAAGATGTGAAAAATGACCCTGAAGTAAAGGTATTGATTATTACAGGAGAGGGCAGGGCATTTTCCACGGGCGCTGACCTTAAGGATTCAAAGGACAGGAGCATAGAGGACTATAGAGACTACCTGGTTGAGCTCCAGGAGACCTCTCGGAAGATTATCCGTTTTGAAAAACCTATAATTGCAGCTATCAATGGATACGCATTAGGATCAGGTTACGAGCTTGCCCTTGCATGTGATATACGTTTAGCTGCTGAGGAAGCAAAGATTGGCTCTCCTGAGGCAAAGGTGACATCTTCGGTTACAGGAGGGGCGATGAGGCTGGTACAGGATCTCATTGGCCCTGGTAAGGCAAAGGAGCTTTTGTTTACCTCTGAATATATTGATGGCAAAGAGGCCGAAAGAATAGGCCTTGTAAATAAGGCCGTGCCTGCAGACCGTCTCGTGGAAGAAACAACAGAGATGGCAAGGAAAATTGCCCAGAATTCCTCCTTTTCTATTAAGATGATTAAGAAAGGCCTTAATATGGCCAGAGGTGAGGTTAGCCTTGAGGCGCTTATGGACTTTGAGATAGAGGCGTGCCTGGCCTGCGTGTTTACAAAGGAAAGGCAGGATTCCCTTAAGGAATTTGAGGGAAGAGAGCGTAAGTAGTTATTTTAAAAAAGTCACCTTATGGCCTTTCCCTCGGTTACGTTAGATGGGAGAGTTTAAGGGCAAGAGTTTCCAGTTCAGCGGTATTAATAGAGGCTTCAGGACAAACTCAAATTAATGTTTAATTCTGAATGTTTAATGTGTAGTGATAATTGCTGGGGCCTCAGGGTAAATCCAGGTTAATGTTCAATGTTCAATGTTCAATGTTCAATGTTCAAGTTTTAGCTATATTTCCTGGGCCTTCAGGGTAAGTCTCTTTTCTCTGGCGCAAAAGTTCTGCATCATTTTATGGGGTGGAGATAACAGTAAGTATTCTGCCTGAGCGAGATTTAACCCTTAGCCTCTCATCTCTCCACCATAGTAGATACACGGGTCTCCTTACCTTTGCGCAAGATTACAAACAAAGATACATTATAGACATAAGGCCTAAGAGGATTGCGCTGTATCGAAAAAGAGATTTCCCTTTGGCCTTGGATTTTCGGGGAGCAGGGAACAGGGGCCAGATGTCAGAGGCCCGGCTTCCGGCTCATAGAGCCTCCCGCTCGGTGAGAGCTGAGGAAAAACACACGTCTTGTTACGCCAGCGAAATGTCAGCAGGCAGTTATCAGGGATCAGGGATCAGAGATCAGAGATCACGGGTCAGTAAATTGAGAAAAATAGCTTTAGAGGGTATGTATGTTTATTCATAGGTTTCATATGTGGGAGCCGTTTTATCATTGACTTTTTGATACCTGTTTTCTATACTTTCTGCGTTAACAGGCATGGGCCTTTTTTGTCTCTATTGAAGAAAGGTTAAAAGAGGCCCTCTCGGGTTATTTATAACGATATCCGCTATAAAACCCTTTTAAAATAAATGCTTTAGCAGGAGGAAGCGGCATGAAAAAATTTTTTGTTATTCTCGGCGTTTTGGTTTTCTTTTTTTCAACAGTCTCAACCCTTATTGCTGGAGGTATAGATAATAAAGGCAATCTGAGTACAGAATATATACGGACGTTAAATAGAAATGCGGCGACGGATTCAGCGGATGCCGTGGCTTATAACCCCGCCGGCGTGGTTAAAATGGAAGATGGCTTGTTTTTGAATGCATCAGGTCAATATGCCCTTAAGACGTACACAAATACAATCGGCGGCATAGAGTATGCGTCTGATGTTCCTTCTATAGTTCCCAGCGTTTTTGGCCTTTATAAGAAGGATAAATGGGCCGGCTTCGCGGCCCTTACTATACCCTGTGGTGGCGGTAAGGTGCGATATGAAAATGGGAATGCAACCACCTTTGCCTTAGGTCAGGGATTTATTGGGGGGGCAAATGCATATCTGGCATCACAGGGGCTTCCACCATTATATGACACTCTTCGGAGTCAGAAACTTGAAGCTGATAGCGTTTATTACGGGTTTACCATGGGAGGTGCTTACGCCTTGAACGATATGTTCTCGTTCTCATTAGGCTTGAGATACATAGACGCGGAAAAAAGTGCGAAAGGCGAGGTTGGTATAGGCGCCTCTTCTGGGATGGCACCGGATCAAGCCGCGAGAATTAAGTATGAAGAAACGGCCGATGGATTTGGAGGGATTATAGGCATCAATTTTTCCCCCACAAAAGACCTTAATATAGGACTCAGGTATGAGACTAAGACAAGTCTTGATTTTGAAACAGATGTAAAAAGGGATGATTTAGGGTATTTCGTGGATGGTTCAAAGGCAAGAAGAGACCTTCCTGCCCTGCTCGGTCTCGGCGCAGCCTATCATATTATGCCTAACCTTAAGGTTGAGGCAAGCTATGTATATTATTTCAATGAGGACGCGAACTGGGAAGGTGATGAGGATAATGTTGATAATGGGTACGATGTTGGTATAGCTTTTGAGTATGGCTTTACCCCAAAATTAAGGGGAAGTGTTGGCTATTTATACACAGAAAGTGGCATAGAGGCTGATTATATGTCACCTGAGGCCCCTGAGTTGGATGCGGATTCTGTTGCTGTTGGTTTTGCCTATAGCCTTGATCCTGCTTTAGATTTGAATTTTGGTGCATCAAGAACCTTTTACAAGGATGAAACAACAAGTACTGGTATGAAGTTGGAAAAAGATGTTACGTTGATATCATTTGGAATCCAGTGCAAGTTTATGTAGTCCATTGCCTTTCCACATGTATTTTTGAGCGCTTGAGCGACATCGAAATATCTGCTTAAGAAAAACACATAATTGAAAGGGAAACCTGAATAGGGGTCAGGGAGAGAAAGTCTCCCTGGCCCTTTTTAACGGCTCATATCTATATGCTGAAAGAATATATTACGTTTATTGGTGAGCTCTGACTCGGAAAGCAGCACTTATAAGGGATGGAGAGAATAAATTACCTCATTGAGCTTGTGTGGATACCTGCCGGTGCTAAATCCAGTTAATCAAGACTATGTATCACAACCTGAAGCCTGCCCGCCATCGCGAGCTCACGCGAGGCGGGCAGGGAGGTACTATGGAATACAAAGACGTGACGGAAACAAGTATTGGCTGTGCTTATCGTGTTTACAATAGGATGAAAAAATTATCATGCCAATCCTGTTTATCCTGTCTAAAAATAGCTGAGCTATTACTATTTCTTCAATTCTTGGGTCATGTTAAACCACATAACAATACCGGAGCCTTTCTTTATA
>CAYMVB010000340.1:0-5067 GCA_964393665.1 uncultured Desulfobacteraceae bacterium
TCTGTTCCTTATTTCACTGCATAATCTGGGCTTAATCCTGTCAATTGATATCTTAAGGTGCATGCGTTATTATGTATACTAATCAGTGCCCAGTTTTTAGCCTGAGCTACATTAGCCTGGTGGAGAATAAAAATCCTGTGGCCGGCGCCTCAAAGGACAGGAACACCCTGCCTACGCAGGTAGTCCTTCAAATCCCTGATTTCAATAATCCCGAAATGGAAGACAGATGCAGCAAGCAGGATTGTAGCACCTGCTTGAACCGCCTCATAAAAATGAAGCGGTTCGCCTGCTCCACCGGAGGCTACCACCTCGGCAGAGACCGCACCCTTGATCGCCCTAATCACCGGCAGATCATAGCCGGTCCGCACGCCGTCTCCTGATTTACTTGTCGGGAGAATAACCGAAACGCCGTAACCGTCAACACGCCTTGCCCATTCGATTGCATCTGCGCCGGTTGCTGTCCGCCCGCCATCAATATACACTTCATAACCTGAGGGCATAGCGGCATTCTGGTCTACATCAATGGCCACCGTTACCTTCTCGGGACCCAGCTCTTTAACCATTTCTTTGACCACTTCAGGCCTTCGAAAGGCAGCACTGCTGATTGATACCTTGTTTGCTCCTGCTCTGAGCACGAGCTCAGCCGATTTTACATCGGATATACCCCCGCCAACAGTGAACGGAACAGTTGCAACTTCAGTTACACGCTTAACTACATCAAGCATCGTGGCCCTGCCTTCCACCGTAGCGGTGATATCCAGAAGCGCCAGCTCGTCTGCGCCAGTTTCACAATAAGCTCGTGCGCATTCCACAGGATCACCGGCGTCTTGTATATCAACGAAATGGACGCCCTTTACGACTCGTCCGTTTTGCATATCCAGGCAAGGCATGATTTTAATTACTTGATCCAATGTATTCCTCCTCGGTGTGTTGTTATATAGGCCTATCACTTTATCTCTATGTTGTTTTCCCTGCACCATGCTTTCAGTGCCGCTTGCTGCCGGTCGTTTTCGAATTCGTGCCAATCTTTTAGGACGCCCCTTCTTTCCAGAAGATCTTTATATCTTGAATAAGCGCCCCTTCGGCAAAATATTCCATAAACCTTATCCAGCTCTTCCGGCAAGTATTTTGATGTGAATTCAATTACCAGGGGCTTGCCAAGACCAAGTTCATTTTTATGGGGTATGGCTATGTATGTATCGGGATCATCGATGTCTTCCGGCAGTTCATCAGAATCACCCGTTTCCGAGGTATAAAATATTTCTCCTGTTTCTTTGCACAGGCAGGCGCTATGCATATACTGCTGGCCCATACTCACAAATAAAAATGCATTTTCAATGTCATCAAATGAAACCGCCATAATTCGTTCACCCCCTTTGAGGTTAACAGTGAAACCGGGCCATCCGGCCTCTTTTTGACCGGAGCAGCACCAGTAAATTGTTAGGGGCAATTTATATTAAACCTCTTTCTTTTGCTGATAGCCACAGGGCAATCAGCGTTGTAATGAGAGTTACAATAGTCAAATCGCCTTTTTTCACGTCAAAAACATGTAAAATGAATACCATGATTTTGCAGCAATAAAATCGCCAAATAGAGATTCAAATGAAAGAGTTAGCACAAATCAAGCAATCCCAATAGTTATTTATGGTTTGCCTTCTGTTTAGTCAAAGGACGTTGTTGATCTGAAGGCGATAAGGAGAATAATACCTGGCAAAAGTAAACGGCTTGCTGGAAACGCGAGTATAGTGCCGGTCGTAAGTGTCAGAGGTTTCGCACAAATTATATCATGAACAATGGCCATGGTGACGGTTGCGAGCCACGTGCCTATCGATTTTAATAATACATCGCCCATGCGTTTATTCCTTGATTGTTTACAACCTATAATATCTATTGTGATATAAGATGTCTCTTTCACGATGCTTTTTACACCCTATAATCTATTCGTTCGAAGTGTCAATAGCTGATTGCATCTCATTACGTCCACTCATTATAAAGATTTGACAATACAGTTGAGCACCTCATGGCAATGTGTACCCTCCTTTTCAAAAAGAAGGGAGGGGAGAAAGGGATGATAAAAATCTATACATGAAAATAGCTAAAAGTAGGTATAGGATAAGGAGGTATGAAAAAACTGGGTAGTCGAGAAAGTGCGGATATCTAAAAACATTGCAGGAAAGTACCTTTAGAGATACTGATCTTACTGTACTATCTATAAAAATCGCCTATATGAAAAAAATCTAGATATATATACATTAAAAATATAGGATATGAAGAGTACCCCCTTAACGTCATGCCGATAAACATTTCAGGGTCTTCCCTTGGTCCGGAGTATACGAGGGCCTCCACCCAACGCTAAACATCTATATCGCTGCTTTTTTAAGATGACAGGACGTATACCATCATGGGCGTGGAAGTAATTTTGGTTTAAGCTTCAGGCAATTACCTTTATACCGAAGGGCGCTCCCTTACCGTACAGTACAGCAAAGGGGTTTAAACAAAGGGAATACGGTCCTGCCGGACAGGGAGGTGTCTTTTTAGACAGGATTGATTTCGGACTTACCCATCATCCTATTCCGAGCACAAAGGCTTTCACGATTCCCAAACCGGTAATTACTTGAATCAGGGCCAAGATGAGAATGACAAGATTGTTCAGGCCATGTATGAAAGGAAAGACCGGGTTTTTCTCCTTTTTATAGTTCATGTAAACTCCAGAAATTATCCCGAATATTACAAAAGGAATCATTAGTAGGCCGATTACGCCATGAATTCCTGTAATGAAAAATCCCTGCCAATGCAGGTACACCATTATAATGCCGCCTGCTATGCCGGCCAACAAGAATCCAAAAGCGATTTCCCCAAGGATTACATGCCTTTTCCATGTAAACCTTGCTTCCTGATGAAGATGAAGAAATCGAAACCGTTTAGTGCCTAAATAAAAGACGTACCAGGCTATAACGATCGCGAATGCCTGTATGATAGGGTGGATCCAAAGCATTGTTTGCACTCCCTTTCTTGATCTCTTAGAATTGATTTACAAAAACAGTCTTTTTATAGTTTATTGATTGAGAACAAACTTAGACTATAAAGAAGAAAGCCGGACACACCAGTCCCCAGCCCATCCTCACATCTTTTTCGTTAGCAAATGACCTCACTCTTGATGAGACCCTGAGATACCGATGGGAAATCTTCGTCTTTTGAAGATTTATCAGTAAAAGGAACCGCAATGGCGATCTTGTCGAGGGAATAGCAAAAGAATAAGCCCGGCGTCATCGTAAGTTTCTCAGGCGATGCGGATGAAAACCCCCGTAGATAAGCCCTTGGAAAAACAATTCCGCGGGCCTCAGTAATAAAAAAAGCACCATCGATTGAACTTCGGCTACAATAGTTCCTTTAATAAGCACTTCGCCAGCCTTTGAGCAGGCCCATTTATTTGGGCTTGGCGAAGATATAGTCCTCTGCTTTCTTGGCACTATGACAGTTGATACAGCCTTTTACCTGTCCGGCAGCATCAATTTTTCCCTTGGGGCCATATTTCGCCCAAAACCAGTCTCCAGCCTCTGCGCTGAAACCTTTAACCTTATACATAGGGGTAATGGCCATGAGTGTTTTTTTATCGTTCCCGTAGTTTTCTTTGACCAGAATTGCGCCATAGGGCATGGGCTTTCCTTCTCGGGCAGCCTTAAGGGCAATGCCATTTGCGTAGAGCTTGAGGTAGGCACCATGAGGGCTATTCCCTGAGTACATTCCGTAATAGCCCGGCCAGTATCCCCATCCCCCATAAGGATTAGTCTTGGTAATATATGTCCAAAATGCGTCGCCATCAGCGGGGGGTAAACCCTCCGGCATATCCGATGCGCTCACCTGAAAGGCAAACGCGGCCATAAAAAAGGCCGCAATTAAACAATACCTTCTCATACAGCACCTCCTTTGCTTATTGTTTATGGAAGCGTCACATCCAATTTGACCAATCATATATCCTCTTCCCCTCTGTCTCAAAAGAAATCAAGAAGCGTGCCAAAAATGATATGATTATAAATTACTTGTATAGTCAAATGGTTACATCGCAATTTCGTTTAGATGGGCTGATGTGCTTATGTGAATTGATCTTGCAGAACGGGATTTAGTCCTATGAAGCGGGAAAATGTCTTGCCCTGTTGGATTGCGATTATTGGTAATAAAGAATGGTTGGTCAGCCCCTTCTGGTGGTATACCAAGGCTGGGCATCACATTCTGGGCGGTGCCTGGGGGGTTCTGGTGAACCCTGGCGTAGACTCCACAACAGGATTGGACTATTTTCCAGCGAATAGTGGTGCAATGCCCTTTGGATTATCGCTTAGGAAGATAAAGGTTACTGATCCCAGCAAGAAGCTAGGGTAATTATATGCACTGAATAATAGGAGGAAGATATGGTTCATATCACAAAGGCTACTGCCTATTCGACTGAGGATGTATTCAAACGAGCCTCGGAATTTTTCGGGAAAAAAGGTCTTGGTTTAGAGGAGAACGAATGCAACTCCTGCTGCATCACTTTTGAAGGGGGTGGGCGATATGTAAATATTACCGTCGTGGAAGCAGAGGGTAAGCGAGATGTGCACGTAGAATCAAGGGAGTGGGAATACCAAGTGAAAAAATTCTTGAAAACGATCTAGGGATGTTATTTCTGACAGGCTAGTGTCTAAAGTCTTCCAGGCTTTTTGACGTTCTGGTAAAAAGCCGCCTACGTTACGTTGTCCAGCTTGAGGAAAAAATTATTGATAAGAATATATTAATGGCGCCAGGTAAAAGCGCTTGAAGGATAAGGGTCTATGCAAAAAATAGAATAGCTGAGATACTGTGAACCCCTAAAAACCGTGCATACATATACCTCGGAGATGCAGGCTCTCACTATATGAAAGAATGCTCTATATAAAAAATCTTAGAGGCGTACAGGTTAAAGATACACGATATGATCAGCAAAGGCTCTTAGGCACAAGGTTTTTCAACCCTCGTGACGATGCCTACTGCATAATCTGGGTTTAAATACCACTGCATTCATGGTAAATACATTACCTTTTTACCTCTGCTGCT
>CAYMVB010000341.1:0-4346 GCA_964393665.1 uncultured Desulfobacteraceae bacterium
TAGGGCCCTCCGAGCCTCAAATGGTAAAATCCAGGGCAAATTTGCCGCATCAGAATTATTAGGGATTAAACCAACCACACTCCGTTCCCGAATGGAGTCTCTAGGGATTTCCAAACGCGAATATATATATTGACATAAAAAAGGGACTCTCGTAGCAATGCCTATTTGTCAATGCAAATGGTAGCCCTGGCTTTTCATTTCAGCTGTCAAATAATCTTTATAAGAGCTTTCATTGAAAGGGTAGTCCCAGCATCCCATTCGATGAAAGAGGTTTCCACCAAACCCCTTTTTAAACCGGTATAATCCGTAAAGGGGATGTGCGTGATCTGGCTTAGGTGCAACTCCGAACATATCATATTCTGTGCAGCCTCTATTTTTGGCCCTTTTAATTGCATCCCACTGCAAAGCATAGGTAGGCATATAATTTCTCTTTATTGAGGAAGATGCACCATAGAGATAGGTAGCTCTTTGGCCCGAGAAAACTAAAAACATGGCAGCAAGAGGCGTATGATCAATTTCTGCAATTAATAGCTCCACTTCTGCTGGGGATTTTGTGTCGCTGGTTTTTGTTGCCAGCACAGCTTGAAAATATTCAATGTCCTGGAGATAAATGCGGTTTCTTATGCAGGTTTCTTGATACAGTTTATACCAGATGTCTAAATCATTGATATCTGTCCGCCTTACCCTAACCCCTTTCCGTTGAGACAGATTTATATTATATCTGGTTTTAGGCTTCATTTCCTTAAGCAATTGGTTTGTGTCTTTTTTCAGGTCAAGAAAAATGGTATCAGAAGGCAGGATATTCGTATTGGCCTTTTTTAAATTCCATTTTTGTGTATCGAAGTTCAATCGCATTTCTTGATTAACCTTAGGTGGCGGTCCAATCCAATCACCATCATTGTTAAAATAGAAATCTTCCTTAGCCCAGGGTGACTCCCACAATAAGTCATATCGCAGCATTAAGCATTTCGAAGGTAAGTACGGCCGTAATGATTCCGATAATTCCTCAAGAAATATGCCCTGATTTTCTTCGCTCGGATTTACGGTTGGCCCATGCGGGACATAGGCGATTTTATAGTCGTAGTCAATGCTCGGAAAGAGGATCAATAAATCATCAAGAATATAGCTTTGCCGGGTTGATTTGGTATATAGATCAGAGGCATCAACTTTAAGATCAAATGCCTTTGAAGGAATTCCATGCTTCCGCTTAACTTGTGCCCAGAAAGCCGTTTGCTGGAAAACAGAAGTCTTGCTAATGTTTTTTATGACCTTGCTCTTAACCTGTACTTTCATTTGTTTTTTCTAAAAAGAATAAGTGGTTATATCTCTGGAAAATTATTATCGTTGAAACAGCGGCAGGTTTCTTAAACTGTAACCTGCCTCCTGGCTTGTTATATAATACTAGGCACCTGCGTAATTTATTCTAAGATGCCACAGGATGCCTTCTCCTTATCACACCAGTCAACCAAGAGTCAACAGCGGGCTTGAGAAAGCCGTATCTACCAAATTATAACTTTATTTTGGGAATAAATTAAGCTTTATAGCTTTTTTTAATCTTCTCTCTCATTGCCACAAACTTGATTACTAAAGATTGCCTACGCCCTGATTATTACCTCAAAATACTTGCAAGAGAATATTTTATACTTATATTTTTCATCTAACCTTAACATTGATAATGATAAACAAAGGGGTTCAACGTGAAGGTGAAGATTCTTAGCCTGGTAATCCTGGTATCAGGGTTATTATACATTTCATGTACAAATTCAAGTGAAACGGCAATAGCTGAAAGCAAAGAGGCGCCAAACCCTGTTGCTGTATCTGATGAAAAACTAGCTAAAGATACAAGGGTCACATGGTATAGTGACTGGGATAAAGGCATGGAGGCGGCTAAGAAAGAGTCCAAGCCAGTGCTCGTTGACTTTTTTGCCGAATGGTGCAGGTGGTGTCATGTTATGGATGAGCAAACTTTTTCTGCCCCTGAAATCGAAGATCGCTTTTCTAAAAACTGGGTTACCATACGAGTGAACACTCAAGACAAAAACCGCTATGCCACGTATGACGGAAAATCCATGCCCTACCAGGAATTATCAGGCTACTTCCAGGTTACTGGTCTGCCATCATATTTATTCATGGATAAAGAGGGGAGACCTATTCACCTGTTACCTGGTTACGTCCCAAAGGAGCAGTTCGGGCCACTCCTTGATTACATGAAAGACGAACTTTACAAAAAAAAGATCAACTTTAGCGATTATTTCAAATCAGTGAGTTAAAAAACCTCCAGCATGGCTTTAGTGAAAAACAAACTACTCTTTCAAATATTGCTTCTTGCACTATCTGTTTTTCTCATTATTACCGGTGTCATAATGAAAGAAATACCTGAGGTTATCTCCAATGCCAAGACCCTCTGTTTTTGGTGTATTGGGCTAAAATAAGGGGGTTTATTTTTTTGAGAAAAATCAAAAGAATTTGGTGGCAGATCTCTGCTCTTATCTTATTTAATTTCCCATTTATTGGCCATGTAACGCTTCCATGGCTGCCCGTCCCCGTTCTTAATTGTTATTCTTGCCCTCTGGCGCTAAGCACTTGCCCAATCGGCACCATACAGCACTTTCTTGTCATTGGCGCTGTGCCTCTATTTACCGTAGGTATTATAGTGCTTTTTTCGACAATTGCCGGGAGATTTTATTGTAGCCATCTCTGCCCATTTGGATTTTTGCAGGACCTGCTTGCTCGGATAACACGGCATAAAATGAGAATACCCAACTTCTTAGGTTATGGTAAGTATGCTGTCTTAATCATTGCAGTTATTCTATTGCCGCTGCTCTTAATGGAGCCATTTTTCTGTACACTCTGTCCTGCTGGAAGCCTCGAAGCAGGTATACCCATTGTTTTGCAGGCATGGTTTAAAGAGCGTTTTGCAGAGCCAAACCTTTTTAGCAATGTTGGGGGGCTACTATCTATGATTGGATGGTGGTTTTGGTTTAAGATAGCTATATTAATGGCAGTTCTTGCAGCAGCTGTATTTATCAAACGACCCTTCTGTCGCGTTGCCTGTCCTTTAGGCGCCCTCTTTGGGATATTCAATCGTATCTCTCTATTTTTTACACACCCGGGAAAAAAATCAGATAAAGGAAACAGATATTACCTGAGGACATGCCCGGTTGGCATTACCAATCCGAGGGATGTTGACTCTCATAACTGCATAAAATGCCGCGAATGTCATTACCCGCCGGCCAAAAAATAAAAAAAGATGGGGTCAAGTCTGCTGTTGACTCATGTTTAGCTTATTCTCATCAGATATCCCGGACGTTTTTTGACTCTTTCCGCTTCTCACATCCTGTCTTTCGTTAGCCCTTTTATACTGCTCATTTTAGTGTGCTTGCTCATGCTTCATGGTTTTCCTGTCTCAATAAGCTTGTTTGCCTTCGGAGGAGAAGGATTTTGCCTTCCTGAACACGGGTCAGGTGCAAAAAGATGCTCGACGATGCGCCTATATAATTACTCCGGGCAGATCATTCTAACCGCAGGGAAATATGTTCTATATCTGCCCGCATCGCGTGTGATTAAATCCAAGCTAAGTGCAACAGCCTAAGCACCGATAAAAAAATCGGGTAAGGGGGATTTCTTGATTCCCTTTCCCCTTTTGTATTTAAGATAAGCTTTTTCAGCCAGAAACAGGGCTGCTTTTGGAATTGCTAACATTTGAAATCCGCCTTTATGAAAAGCCGATTCCAATTCTTCAATTTTTTTAAAACCTACCGATACTTCGGCATAAATAATCGCGTTAATATAACGTGTTGTGTGATCGCTATAATGTGCCAGTGCAGATTCAGACCAATCAGCCCAATTAGGATCATCAAGGAAAATGTCTAAAATGACATTTGAGTCAACAATAAGGCCTTTTATCGATCTGACCTTGTCAAGGCCATTATTTCATCTGTTGTCATTTTAACAGTCGCAGCACTGCGCAGCTTTGCAAATTTGCGGGTAGCCGCTTTTTCCCCTTTTTGTTTCACTAAAAAAACACGGCCTTCTTCCTCGACAAAATCAACCTCTGTTGTTGGGGTGATTCCCAGTTTTTCGCGAATGTTTTGAGGAATGGTGGCCTGTCCTTTTGTGGTTACTCTCATAAGTTATCCTCCAGTAATATGTATTACCAGCAATAGTAATACATTTCATGGGCCAAAATAGAGCATCAAACGCCAAACTTGCCTGCTCGTTGAGCATTGCGATAGCTGAGCAGAGTGAAGCGAATAGTGAGAAAAGAGGTTTAATCGCAAGAATTCCTCGCAGCTCTGCTGCGGGGATAGTTCATTTCTAATGCACATATCATAGCAAAAGGCCGG
>CAYMVB010000342.1:0-9738 GCA_964393665.1 uncultured Desulfobacteraceae bacterium
GTAATCGGCAAGGTCATGGATGAAGAGCAAATTGACATGTCATCACTATCTAAGGAATTGCAGGATTACGTAAAAACCGCGAGAATCTTGTATAAAAAATCATTGTACTCGGATTCCTGGCTGGAATTATAACTATTTCATGTGACATAGATAACTCTATAAATCAAGAAAAGGTTAGCTTTTCTGACTATACATAAGGGCCTGGCTCTAAAAGAGTCAGGCCCTTGTTTTCTCACAATTGATTAAGCTTACAACGGTATACTAAAAAAGAGCAAAATACCTTACTTGCCCTATAACCTTACTTTGTGATTTTTGCCTTATTTGCTCCTGCGGGGAATAGGAGAAAAACCCTCGCCTTTTCCCGCGAAGCGGGATCTCTGCCACAAAGATTGGCGGACAAGTTCGCTTCGCTTCGACTGGCGAAGACTTTAGTTTAATAATTTTTACTGGGTAAGCCTGCCCTGGCGCGACTTATGTGCAATTTAGTCAAATATTTATTACTCTACTAAACGGTGTTATATGTTTTGTTTGTCGCAATGCCAGGTCTGGGCCAGGGGCACAAAGGGGCAACGTGGCAAAGGCCTGTCTGCCGACAGGCAGGCACAAAGAAAAAATAATGCGTCTTAAAAACTCTGTGCCTCTGTGCCTTTGACCCTCAAGCTATCGGCTTTAGCCGATAGTAGTTGACTTTCTTATGCATTAACGGCTCGCAAGTATAAGGCTTTTTTTGCCAGTTTGGCAAACTTTCAAAATCTTGAGGGAACGCTGGGGGAATTCTTAATAAGCCTAAGCTGAACAGTAAGAGGAAAAGGGTGCATGATTTTGTCATGGTATGGTTTAACTGAATATTTATTCGATTTCTGAGGAATGAATAAAAATCCTCTTTTTATCAAAGAGGATTTTTAATTTGACAACTTTCACATAAATCAACGTGAAAAAGCCACATAGCGAAAAAAGGTGCAAATAGTAGTTAATCCTTATATAAAACCCTATGTGTCTTTTTCACCAGGTAATTATTTTCTTATACATTAACGGCTCGCAAGTATAAGGCTCTTTTAGCCAGTTTGGCAAACTTACAGAATCTTTTTTACTTCCTCTGTAAGTGCCGGAACTACCTCAAATAGATCGCCAACTACTCCATAGTCGGCCTTTTGAAAGATAGGTGCCTCCGGGTCCTTATTAATGGCAACTATAATTTTGGATGTTCCCATTCCTGCCAGATGTTGAATGGCGCCAGATATACCACAAGCAATATAGAGATTCGGGGACACGACCTTGCCAGTCTGGCCAACCTGATCTGAATGAGCTCTCCATCCCGCATCAACTGCAGAACGTGAAGCCCCAACAGTTGCATTTATTAAATCAGCCAACTCATCCAATATCTTGTAATTTTCTGGCCCCTTCATTCCCCTTCCGCCGGAGACTATTCTTTCTGCCTCTGTAAGATCTGCCTTTCCCGTTGCTTCCTGTATAACATCGATAACCCTTGTTTTCAGCTGAGAGTCATCAAGACTACATTCTCCGTCTATGATATCAAAGGATCTTGAATCATCCGGCTCAGTTAATTCAAATACATTTGGCCTTGCTGTGGCTATTTGTGTTGCGTTGTCCTTGAATGTAATGGTTGCGTATGCCTTCCCCGCGTATATAGGCCTTTTTGCAACAAGCTTATTATTCTCTGTAGAAAACTCTACAGAGTCTTGAGCCACCGTTGTTTCAAGTCTAGCCGCCAGCCTTCCCGATAGATCCTTGCCCTGGACCGAGGCGCCAAGTAAAATGATAGTCGGCTCTTTTTCCTTTGCCAATTGTGACACAACAGAAACATATGCATCGGTTGTATATGTTGCCAGCCGGTCGTCATCGACTACGATTACATTATCTGCCCCGTATTTTCCAAGTTCCGAGGCCTTTTCCTTAATATGAGAGCCTAATAGTACCGCTGTTAAAGGCTGTCCTATTTTATCTGCTATCCTTCTGCCTTCGCTTACTAACTCAAATGATATCTTTCTCATATCACCGTTTCTTTGTTCAGCAATAATCCAAATTCCCTGTGCCATTTTTTTCTCCTTAATCTCTTTTTAGATGAATCTTTTTCACGTAAAACTCTTTTGGTAGTTAACCTATTTTAATCGTCTTTTAGATTAAAGCATTTTTGCCTCTTCGTGCAGGAGTTTAGCAAGATTAGCTGCCTTTTCCTGAGGCGTTTCACCTTCAACTATTTTACCTGCCTGCCTTGCTTTTGGTAGGGTAATTTCCTTGATTTCAATTTTTGCCCCTGTTTCTCCAACGGAGCCGGCATCTAAACCTAGATCAGCTATTGCCTTAACGTCGAGGGGTTTCTTTTTGGCCTTCATTATACCAGGCAGTGAGGCATAGCGAGGCTCATTTAATCCCTTCTGGGCAGTAACCAGTGCAGGTAGAGGCGCTTCAATGACAAAAGTCCCCCCTTCAACTTCTCTGTGGACCGTCACCTTTGATCCGTCTTCACTAATATCAAGCTTGACAGCTATGGATATCTGGGGAATATCAAGAAACTCTGCTAACATGGAGCCAACAATTCCATAATCGTCATCAACGCCCTGTTTACCGCACAGAATAATATCATAATCAAGATCCTTTATAACCGCATGAAGCACCCTGGCTGTTCCAAGGGAATCGCTTCCGACGATAGCTGGGTCATCCACCAGGATACCCTTATCAGCGCCCATGGCTAATGCTGTTCTTATGGATTCTGTTACCCTCTTAGGGCCCACACCTACAATTGTTACCTCTCCACCAAATTTTTCCCTGATTTGCAATGCCTCTTCAACGGCACATTCGTCATAGGGGTTCATTACCCACTTAATGTTGTCCGTTGAAATGGATTTGCCATCTGCTGCTATACTTATCTGAGTCTCGGTGTCAGGAACCTGTTTTAAACAAACTATAATATTCACTTCAATCCCCCTTTCTAGTAATCTTTCGTTGATGATTAATAAAATAAATTCTTTATAGGTAACCCATTATTTTTGTTTACGTCTTTATCATTAAAAAGCTAGGTATGTCAATAAAGAAGTACGAAATTGTAGTAAAAACTAACCAGCTGCGCTGAAGCCTTTTAGACTGAAGGAGTTTAGACTCAAGAAAAAACAGATTATCATCAACCCTTCAATGTTCAGCCTAAACACCTAAATGAAAATATAACTCCAGGTAATTACAAACCTGAGAGACAATGCTTTAGATTGACTGAGTAAGAATCTAATATTCAATCAGGCACATTATGTCTTTATGCCATTTATGAAATAGCTGTTGATCTGTTTTGCGGCTGTTTCTATATCGTATTTATGGCTCTTTGATAAAACCCAATATCGTGACATTTCATCCAATGCCCCAAAAAACGCCCTCTTGGCAATTGAGGGGATTATTTCCTTTTTTATTACATTCTTTTTCTGTCCTTCCCTGATGATATCTTCTATCAAATCAAGGTATTGGGAAAATTTTAGGTTATAATAATTTTTCATGAATTTACTACTTTGTCTAAGCTCTACCTGGATAATTTCTGCCATGTCCTTATTGTCCTCTATGAGTCTTAGGTGTGTAAGCGCAAATCGCTCTATTTTCGCCAGGGGATTATCCTCTAAGCCTATTTGCCTTTTCATATTATCTAAAACTTCCTGCATTTTTTCTTCAAATAGAGCGATGAGTATTTGATCTTTATGGCTGAAGTATATATAGATAGTGCCATCTGCAATACCTGCTTCTCTGGCAATCTCAGATATCCTGGTCTTGTAATAGCCCTTTTCTGCAAACATTTTTGTTGCAGCTGCAATGATTCTGTTGTATTTTTCGCTTTTTTTTCTGTTCATGTATTTTATTATAGGAAATATTCATGTGAACGGCTATTCATTTTTAGCAAATTACTACACGCTGGTCAAGAATTTTGCAAACGAGGCTGAAAAAACCTTGCTGGAAAATGATTTTTTGCTATTGTTGTGTTACTATCACGTGCGATAATAATTATTGCATAGTAACCAGGGATAACGGTATGAAAGAAAAGACTATTGCTGCTACATCTGCAAAAGGTAATTCCATATTAGACATTGAAGACTTAATGGTAGGCCATTATACGGATATAGAAGCCATGTGCGGGGTTACTGTGATAATTTGCGCTGAAGGCGCTATAGCAAGCGCTGATGTAAGGGGTTCAGCGCCGGGAACACGCGAAACCGACCTTCTTGATCCCGTAAACTTAGTTGAAAAAGTACAGGGTGTTGTTCTCTCTGGAGGCTCTGTTTTTGGGCTGGCTGCCTCAGATGGAGTAGTGAGATGGTTGGCAGAGAAGGGGTTTGGGTTTCAGTTAGGAGATAACCATGTAGCCCCTATCGTTCCCGCGGCTACCCTTTATGATCTTGGAAGGGGCCGGAATTTTGTGCCATCGATTAATTCAGAATGGGGGAGAAAGGCATGCGATAATGCGAGAAATGATTTGCTGGCTTCTGGTTGCGTGGGAGCCGGTGTTGGTGCTATCTCCGGGGGCATAAAGGGGGGGATCGGTACGGCAAGCTTAACCTTAGATAATGGGCTCATAGTTGCTGCCATAGTTGCAGTTAACTCGCTAGGCTCAATAATAAATCCAATAAATGGCAGGCCATGGGAATGTGGCCTTGAAATGAAAGATGAATTCGGGCATCAGGGTAAAAGGGCTGTAAGACTTCCACCTGCAAAGGAAGTCTCGGTAGCAAAGAATACCACAATCGGGGTTATCGCAACCGATGCGGACCTCTCGAAGACACAGGTCCTAAAGATAGCCCAGATGGCCCACGATGGCATGGCACGTGCCATTCGTCCTTCTCATACTATGTTTGACGGCGACACGATCTTCTGCCTTGCTACCTGTAAAAAGCAGGTTCCAGAATCAAGGGGAATTTTCCCAAACCCCAAGGCAAATGCCATCAATGAACTAGGGGATGTTGCAGCCAACTGCATGAGCAGGGCCATAATCAAGGGTGTATTAAGCGCTGAAAGCCTTGGAGATATAACTGCGTTTTGCGATCTTGAGGATCTATAGGCTATTTCGTAAATGATTTTATAAGACTTTTCTTTTTTATGAATTAAGGCCAATTGGATCCTCTGGTTTGGTGCCGTAATCCAATGCTTCTTAAGGTATTGTAACAAATCTATTGCCGATTTGTTTAGAATTGTTTTATAAGAGATTTTTAGGGCTTTTAAATCTAAACGGAGGCCTTTCTTTATCGATTAGATACCTTATTTAAACGCATTAATGTATATTGTTAGCAATTAGACAGGAGATATACGATAAAACAGGGTCGTTTTGAAGATGGATTGTGTGTATAGAGGGTTTTACATTGTTTTACAATAAGACGTTAAAAAAAGGAGAAGTTATGAAGAGAAGATTGTTTTTTATGTTAGTTCTGTGCCTCATTTTTTCTGCAAACACAGTATTCGCAAATACACCGGTTAAAGGTAAAAGCCTGATTGTATGTCAGCCGGCGGAACCGCCAGGACTTGATCCCACAGCCAACACAGCTGCAGCAATTGACAGGGTAGTTTTCTCCAATATCTTTGAAGGCTTAATCAAGGTCAACAGTAAGGGAGAATTTATACCGGGCCTGGCAAGGAGTTGGGAGGTTTCACCATGCGGTAAGATATACACATTTTATCTGCGAAAGGGTGTAAAATTCCATAATGGCGAATCCTTTAATGCGCATGTTGCCAAGTGGAACATAGAACGGGCTAAGGACAGTAAAACCACGAACCCACACCCTGAGTACTTCAGGGGTGTTGTTAAAATTGATATACTGGATGATTACACACTAAGGCTTACCCTGAATGATGTTGATGCCTTGTTTATCGCCCACATGTCCGAGGGTGACGCTATTATGCTACCCATAAAAGGCTACGAGGATACCAAGTCTAATCCTATTGGAACAGGTCCATTTAAATTCGTTACATGGGTAAGAGGTGACCGGGTAGAAATGGTGAGATTCGATGACTATTGGAACCCTGAGCTGCCATATCTGGATAAGGTAACGTTTAAGTTTATTGGTGACGCAAGTGCCCAGATTGCGGCGCTTAAGGCGGGAGATATAGATGTGATTGGCTATATTGCTGCACCAGAGTCTGCAATGGAGATGTCGCGAGATAAACGTTTTAAGGTTTTTTCAGGTACCACTACTGGAGAGGTTATAATGTCAACAAATAATAAGGCGAAGCCTTTTGACAACAAATTGGTACGCCAGGCCATGGCTTATGCGATTGATCGTCAGGCAGTAGTTGACCTTGTAATGTTTGGTTATGGCACCCCTATAGGTTCACACTGGTCTCCTTCCACGCCTTATTATGTAGATCTCACTGGAAAATTTCCTTACAATCCAAAGAAGGCCGAGGAGTTACTGAAAGAGGCCGGTTACCCCAACGGTTTTGAGGTTACCATAAAACTGCCGGCGATTTATTCTTATTCGAGAAGGGCAGGGGAGGTAATAGCTGATATGTTGAGCAAGGTCGGCATAAATCTAAAGATAGAAATTGTAGAATGGGGACAGTGGATTGAGCGTATATTTAAGAAAAAAGAGTATCAATTAACAATGATAGGCCACGTAGAGGCATGGGATATTGGAATTTATGCCAATCCCGAATATTATTTTCAATATGATTCTCAGCGATTTCGCGATGCTTATGCAACGGCATTAAAGGCCCCTAACGAGGATGAAAAAGCCAGGTGGTTTGGGCAATGTCAGGAAATCATCGCAGATGATGCGGTTAATGGTTATATGTTTTCTGCACCTAGCTTGCCTGTAATGAAGGCCTCTGTAATGGGCTGGTGGGAAAACTATCCTACAATTGCGCTTGACTGCACCCAGGTTTGGTGGGAAAAATAGACTGCATTTTTCTCAGGCAGCCGGTATCAGAACGGCTGCCTTTGTTTAAAGGAATGGCTTATTATTTAATAAAAAAATTTATAACATTACTTATTCTTTTATTTCTTGTCTCTATTACCGTATATTCGGTACTGTTTCTCTTGCCTGGGGATCCTGCCCAGATCATTCTTGGAATAAATGCCACACCAGAGACCCTGGAAAATCTCCGTTCAGAGCTTGGTCTAAATAAGTCTTTTTGGCACCAGTACGCTGATTGGATGATTAACCTTATTAGTGGAAGGGGTAACCGCTCAATTAACTATGATATGCCTGTATACGAATTGATTGTCTCGCGTTTGTCTGTTACAGGGCCTCTTGCATTAATGGCTATACTATTTGCGGTTGCAATCTCTATACCCCTTGGAGTTTATGCAGCACGCCACCAGAACAAAAAGGGTGATTTGGGCGTAATGTTTTTTACCCAATTAGGTTTGGCTACCCCGGAGTTTTGGTTAGGGATTCTATTGATTTTGCTGTTTTCTGTCCATTGGGGTATTTTTTCAGCAGGGGGGTTTCCAGGCTGGTCGGTGGACTTTTGGGGTTCGGTAAAGTCCCTTTTATTGCCTTCCTTTGCACTTGGAGTAATTCGTGCGTCTATCCTGACAAGGCTTACAAGGTCCTCCATGCTTGACGTGCTATGTGAAGATTATGTTAGAACCGCAAGGGCTAAGGGACTTAAGGAGCGGACGGTTATTTATGTTCACGCCCTGCGAAATGCGTTGATTCCTGTGCTTACTATATTAGGCCTTCAGTTAGGCCAGCTCATGGCAGGGGCAATAATCATTGAAAACGTTTATTACTTGCCAGGATTGGGTAGATTGGTTTTTCAGGCAATTGGGCAGAGAGATCTACCGGTAGTTCGCGAAGTCGTTTTATTTATGGCTGCAGCGGTTGTCGTTGTAAACTTCATTGTAGACCTTATCTATGCCTCCATCGATCCGCGTATGAGGTTGCAAAAGATGTGATTTTTGTGGTATTGAGATGAAACGTTTTTTCGGGAACCTGAACTTTACACTTGGTTTTATTCTGTCGCTGTTTATTGTAATGATGGCGTTGACAAGCCTTGTGTGGACACCTTATGATGCAAATTCCATGGATGCCCTTCATCGCCTCGCGAGTCCTTCTCTCACCCATCCCCTTGGCACTGATCAGTATGGCAGGGATATACTCTCCAGGGTTATGGTTGGTGCAGTAAATTCGATTATTGTAGGTTTGGTAACAGTCGCCATCGGCATAAGCCTTGGAGTTTTTCTGGGGCTAATATCCGCCTATTTTGGTAAGTTTGTGGATGAGGCAATTATGAGGCTTTCAGACCTTTTATTTGCTTTTCCCGCTGTTCTTAGTGCTATTCTGATTACCTCTATACTTGGTCCATCAATAATAAATGCTATGCTGGCTATTGGAATTTTTTACATACCTGTGTTTGCGAGGCTTACAAGGGCAGTAGCAATGACCATTTGGGAGAGGGAGTTTATTGAGGCCGCAAGGGCTTGCGGCGTAAATGAGATTTACATTACGTGGCGACACGTACTTCCTAATATCCTTTCGCCTCTTCTTATACAGGCTACAATTCAATTCGCGGTGGCAATTTTGGCAGAGGCAGCTTTGAGCTACCTTGGGCTAGGTACTCAACCACCTTTTGCCTCCTGGGGGAGGATGCTTAATGAGGCCCAGACATTTATGACTCTTGCGCCGTGGATGGCGGTCTTTCCTGGTATGGCTATAGCATTGGCAGTACTTGGCTTTAACCTACTAGGGGATGGCCTTCGCGACACCTTTGACCCAAAGATGGTTAGGAAGAGATAAAATTGATTCGTATAGATAAAGAGTGAGTAGCGAATGCAGGCACTTTTCCTTTTTTAAAAGGGGGTAAGAAAATGATACAGCCTGAAGTAATTCAAAAGGTATTGAGGGAAATAGATCCTGATGAATTGATTAGCCTTACGAGAGATTTGGTAAGGATTAACTCGGTATGGGACCCAGCAAAAGGTACAAGTGAACAGCGTGCCTCAGAGCTTGCCGGCAATTGGGCCAAGGCTTATGGATTTGAGGTTGAAATGGATCAAGTGGCCTCAGGCAGGCCTAATACTATAATTACCTGGGATATTGATCCAGGGGGACGTCATCTTATGTTTGAGGGTCATACAGATGTTGTCACGCCAGGTGATATTTCTGCCTGGCAACATGATCCCTTTGGGGCTGAGATTGTAGGAAAAAGAATGTATGGAAGAGGGGCAAACGACACAAAGGGTAATCTTGCTGCCATGCTCGTGGCTATGAAATCGCTAAGACAATCGGGAGCGGAATTAACCGGCAAGATTATCGGAGGGGTTTTATGTGATGAGGAGGATCAAATGCTTGGAGTCCGGGATTTTATTAGGCGCGGGCATGCGGATTCAATTGCCGGTGCGATAATATGCGAGCCTCAGGACGGCTTGATCTGTATTTCTCAAAAAGGAGCCTTACGAGCAAAATTTGTTGTTACAGGAAGGATGAGTCATGGTGCAATGCCGTTATCAGGCCTTAATACAGCACCGGCTGTAGCAAGATTAATAGATGGGCTTCACAAAATGGAGCTAAATGCGATCAGGGAGGTTGGATATGATGAATTTCTTGGGTGGCCCAGTTTCACACCAACCGTAATAATGGCCCCTGTCGTAGGCCCCCCGCAGTTAAATGTAATTCCGCCAATGGCCGAGCTGTTGGTGGACATTCGAACTGTGTCTGGGCAGGTGCACGGAGATATTCGCAGAAGACTGATTGAGCTGGCTAAAGACGTAGAAGACAGTATACGTAAGTATTATAAGGAATATGATGATAT
>CAYMVB010000343.1:0-17072 GCA_964393665.1 uncultured Desulfobacteraceae bacterium
ATGGTTGATGCTGGTTTATATTTTGGTCTGTTATGGGGATTTTGAAATGAAAATCTTATACGCCAAACCACAACAAGCCAGTTATTTTATCAAGCTCAATCATGCAAACATTTTCAGGCAACCGGTATTAGGGGGGACATAGCCGGGAGGAATCACACGCACTAACCGCCCCTTACCATTATATACACTGACAGTTAATTCTCTGTCTTTTATCTCTATCTTGCGTGTTTCCTCTCCTGCTCCTGTTTCTTTGTGCTCATTTTTTTTATTTATGGCAGGCTCTGAATCGGCTTTTAAACCATTATTAATGGTTTTTCCATCACGTGAATTACTCAAATTTTTATTTAATTTGTTTAGAGCTTGATCTGGCGTTATAGCCTTTGATGTGTTTGCATGCCCATAAGGCTTAACACCAATTGAAACATTATTACATACTTGTGTATCCATTACATTTACCACCTAAAACACGTTTTTTAGGAATTTAACTTCCCAATCTTTTTATCGACTCATTATAGGAAAAACTTAAATATAAAAATCAGAATGTAAAAAAAAGGGTAATCCTTCTCATTATAATTAACCATATCTTTAAATTTCTCTTGACATATGGGATGCATTTTTTTAAATCTTGTCCCTTGAAATTTCGAAACACTATTATTTTTAAAAAACGGTAACCTTGACTGATGTTAACGTTATAATTGGGGCTGAACATGATCCATGTTGAAAACCTTACGAAATATTATAAGGATCTCTGCGCAGTAGATCAGATAAACCTTGATATCCAAAAAGGAGGGATAGTAGGGTTCCTTGGGCCGAATGGCGCCGGCAAGACTACAACTATGAGAATGCTTACAGGATTTTTAACACCTTCGTCCGGCACCATACATATTAAGGGGCTTAATGTAAGCGAAAATTTGTTAGATATAAAAAGATTATTAGGCTACCTTCCTGAATCTGCCCCTCTATATAAAGACATGATGGTTTATGATTATTTAAATTACGTCGCAGCTATTAGAAACATAGATAGCAAGGGTAAAATTTCAACTATCCGTGATCTTGCCGACCTTTGTGGAATAAGAGAGGTTATGCACAAGCCAATCGATGAGCTTTCAAGGGGTTACAGGCAGAGGGTTGGCCTTGCGCATGCAATGATGGGAGATCCTGAGATACTCATATTAGATGAGCCCACCTCCGGCCTTGACCCTAATCAAATCGTTGATATAAGGGAAATAATCAGACAGATAGGCAAAGAAAAGACTATTATTCTATCAACCCATATCCTGAGTGAGGCTGAAGCCACATGTGACAGAGTTGTAATTATTAATGAGGGGAAAGTTGTGGCAGATGGTACGGTGGAGTCCCTTAAGGATTTTGCGAGTTTAGAAAATTACATCAACATATCCTTAAAGAATACTGATTTCGAGACCGTGAAAAGGGAATTAGGCACGCTTAGTGCAATAGAAAATGTAGTCCTGGCGGGTCAAGACGGCGAAAACCTGCATGTAAGACTAAAGTTTAGCTCATCTTATGACCCTAGAGAGGAAGTATATATGAAAATCAGACAAACAGATTGGATTTTACTAGAGTTTCAGCGAGAAATAAAAAGCCTTGAAAATATTTTTCGAGAGATTACAAGGGGAGACTAACACAATGCAGTTTATACATATACTGAACAAAGAATTTAGGCTATATTTCCTTTCTCCTATTGCATATATCGTCATTTCGATATTTCTTTTAGTGACCGGGTGGTTTTTGTTTGCGACCTTTTTTCTTTACAGTCAGGCTAATCTAAGGATCTTTTTTAACATGCTGCCCATTATCCTCTCATTTATCGTGCCGGCAATAACCATGAGGTTGTTTTCAGAAGAACTTAATATAGGATCTTACGAAACACTGCTCACCCTGCCTATAAGTTTTAAAGAGGTGATAATGGGAAAATTTTTTGCCAGTGTTTTATTTATTGCCGTCATGCTTATCCCTACTTTATCCTATCCTATAATGATTTCGTTTATCGGAGAACTCGATTGGGGGCCTGTGTTTGGGGGTTATGCAGGTACTATATTATTAGGGGCCGCATTCTCCGCTGTAGGGCTTTTTGCATCTTCACTCACCAGGAATCAAATTATAGCCTTTATCATTGGGATAACTATATGTTTTGCCTTGACCTTAGTAGATTCAATTCTATTTTTCCTCCCACGGTCACTTATCGGACTATTTGGCTACCTAAGTACAGATTTTCACTTTCAGAATATTTCAAAAGGCATCATTGATACAAGGGACATTCTATATTTTTTAAGTGTGAGCTTTATTGGACTGTATGGAACTTATCTTGTGATGCAGGAAAGAAATTAAGGGGATAAAAATGAACGTAAAACACAGGTCAGGCAGGTATGTGAAATTTTTTATTTACTTAGTCACTATTGTACTGATTAATGTTGTTGGAATATCACTGTTTTTCAGAGTTGATCTAACAAAGAACAAGATTTATTCAATTTCGGATGCCAGTAAAATGGTAGTTTCTACCTTATCTGAGCCATTAACCATCAATGTCTTTTTTACAAAAAATCTTCCCGCACCTCACAATAATACAGAGCAATACCTTCATGATCTCTTGGAAGAGTACTCCGCATATGGGAACCAGTATTTTAATTATCGTTTTTTTGATGTCAGCGCTGACGAGAATGATATTGATAAGGAAACCGCAAAAAATCAGGACCTGGCAAAAAATTACGGAATTTACCCCTTGCAGATACGTATTATCAAGGGGGATGAAGTCAAATTCCAGAGAGCATACATGGGCCTTGTGCTCATCCATGGTGATATAATAGAGCGTATACCGAATATTACATCTACAGATAGATTAGAATATAAAATAACAACGGCAATAAAAAAACTCAACAATAAGGTGAGCGCTTTTTTAAATCTGAAGGATAAAATTCAAATAAAGTTGATTTATTCCTCTTCTTTAAATGTTGTATCAAAATTGATGGCCTTAGAAGACCTCCCTGAGCTTCCCTCGAAATTACAAGCTATTGTTGAGAAATTAAACGACACATTCTATGGAAAAATTGAATTTGAATATCATGACCCTTCAAAGGGCAAGGACATGGAGGCAATAGCTAAAAAATATGAAATTATGGAGCTGAAATGGCCCAGCCTTTCTAATGGAAAGATTCAGCCTGGCAAGGGATCTATAGGGCTTGTGATGGAGCATAAGGAAAAGGTTATAAAAATTCCATTAATTCATGTCTTTCGTCTCCCCTTGGTTGGTACACATTATGAGCTTGTTAATATGGAAAAGATAGAGGGAATAATAAATGATAATCTGGAAAGCCTTATAAATATACATGAAGAGCTTGGCTACCTTGCGGGAAATGGGACACTCAATATTGTCGGATCATCACAATATGGCTCGATGATGGCAAGGCAGCAGGGAGATATATCAAGTTTTTACTCTCTTGCATCGAAAGGCTATACTATCAAGACTATAGATCTAAAGGATGATATAATCCCATCTAGCCTTACTTGTCTTATCATTGCAAGGCCAACTGAAACCTTTACAGACTACGAGCTGTTTCAGATAGATCAATTCCTTATGAAAGGCAAAAATCTCGCTATATTTTTAGATGCCTTCAATGAAAATAGCTCTCCTAATCAGCCAAATGCATTCACGCCTCTTAATACAGGGTTGGAAAAATTATTAGAGCATTACGGAATTACTATCAAAGAATCCTTGGTGATGGATATGAATTGTTATAAACAGAGTGTTCCCCAAAATTTTGGTGGTGGTGAAAGACCTATATATTTTGCCCCTTTGATAAAAAACAAATTTATTAATAATGAACTAGGGTTTATGAGAAATATAAAGGGGTTAATAGCAATGAAGATTTCTCCATTGGAATTACGTAGAGATCGGCTAAAGGAAAACAATATTACGGCGCATCAATTATTCTCCTCTTCTGAAGACGCCTGGGAAATGAGCGGTCAAATAAACCTTAACCCCATGTTTATCAGGCCCCCTTCAAAAGATGAGGGAAAACAAAGCTTTCCCCTGGCCTACATTGCGGAGGGAAAATTTCCCAGCTACTTCGAGGGAAAAGGCATGCCTGAAAAAAAGCCAAGCGAGGCAGCGCCTAAAGAGGAAGAACAAACAACGGCACCAGACAAAAAGACCACGAGCGAAGTAACAAAAATCGAAGGTTCAGATACGATACTCTCTAAGGCTCATGCTGGAAAAATTTTTATTGTTGCATCGTCTGAAATGATACAAAACAACTTGTTAGATGAAGAAGGGGCAGGCCCCAATGCAATTTTTATTATGAATGTATTAGATTATTTAAACAATAAGGAAGAAATAGCTGTAATGAGGTCCAAGGAGCAGCGTTTTAATCCTCTCTATGAGATAGGAGCTGTGACCAGAAACTTTATCAAATACTTTAACATAGCAGGCCTTCCTGCGCTCGTAGTCTTATCCGGGTTTTTTGTATGGCTCCATCGTAGAAACAGAAAAAGACGCATCCAGATGATCTTCCAACAATAAGTATGATATTTGATTTTTGAAATTTATTTAAGAGATTACGTGTTTTTCTTCGGTTTTAGCTTTAGGTTTCTCTCTCAAAAAAAATTCATAACATGTTTTATTATAAATAATAGGGAAAATTTATGAAGGTTAAAAAAGAATACATTCTCCTTGTTGCCATCATTTTGGCATTGTCTATTTATTTATTGAAACGCAATACAAACAAATTATCCTATCAGTTGCCATCTTTTTCAAACATTCCAATAGAGAATATTTCCAAGGTTGAGATTTCAGGCCTTGGCAACCATATAGTATTAAAGAAAAAAGATAAAAAATGGTATATCGGCACAATGAATTACCTTGCAGATAGCAATAAGACAAAAGATATATTAGACGTGATTGGAAGACTCAGTTTGACGGCATTAGTTTCAGAATCTAGAGAATACAGCCGGTACCATGTACATGATGATAAAAAAATCAGCGTAAAGGCATGGGTAGGTGATAGTATTAAACGTGAGTTTATGATTGGTAAGGTTGCAAGTTCCTATCAGCACACCTTTGTTAAAATTTCAGGAGATCATAGAGTTTATCATGCGACTGGAAATTTTCGGGGAAAATTTGATCAGACCATTGACAAACTACGCGACAAGCTTGTGCTCTCTTTTGAAAAGAAAAATATTCATGAAATTAAAATAACAAAGGGCAACCAATCTTTAGTATATAAACGAGAGCCTGTCGCTGTTTTAGTCGATCCTATGAATACAAAAAAAGAGCCTGCTTCATCATCAGAAATACCTGAACCGGCATGGAAGAGATCTGATAATGAAAATGTAGATCAATCCTCCTTGGAGAGCTTTCTCGACACCCTTTCCCATCTTCGATGTGATAGCTATATCCCAAATAAAACAAAAGATGACTTTACCAAGCCCTTGCGGTCTATTCTACTAGTGGGGAAAGACAAGTACACATTATCGATATTTCCAGAGCTTGAAAAAGAAAGCGAGAAATATCCTGCTCTTTCCTCAGAAAAAGATTACCCGTTTTTACTTACAAAACTTCAGGTTGAAAATATAATAAAAAAATCAGGCTGGCCAGATAAAGAATTTGATAAGCCATAGAATTAAGGTCATCCTGAAGGGTTATACGCTGATACCTCGGAAAAGATACTTATTTCAGGTCAGCAAACACTCTTTGCTTACCTATGATGTGCTGCTATTATTAAATATAAAGCTACCCAGGTAGATAGGCTGAAGGTAGAAGTCTGATAGGAATACCATATGCCTTTTGTTGAAGGATCTGCACGGGATAGTCAGGCCGATTACCTGCGTTTTCTTTGCAGAGCGTTGGGGTCATTGAGAAAGCTTCATTATCACATACGTTTATCTCAATGTTTGGGCTTTGTGCTCAACGATGATGTATCTCTGATTGAGCCAACAATAATCGAAACAGAGAAGGTTTTGAATGGGTTGATTAAATCATTACGGGTTGTTTGAAATACTTCAGTCTTCAGTCTTCAACCTAAAACCTGAATGGTTACATTTTTAGTTTAAGCGAATATTTTGGAAAATTTTGTTGACATTGAAAGTCTGATTCTATAATGTGACGCAACATTCACATTTATCGGAAAGAACGTGTGTGGCAATAGCTCGACTTATGAATAATACAAAAATACCACGAAGAGAAAGAGAAAAATTGAGGCAGCGTGACGAAATGCTTTCCGCTGCGCTCGCGCTTTTTTCGGAAAAAGGTTACCACAATGTGGCCATGGGCGAGATTGCAGAAAAGGCTGAGTTTGCTATAGGCACTCTTTATAAGTTTTTTAGAAATAAGGAAGACCTTTATAAATCTCTTATACTGGAACAGGCTGAAAAATTCGATAGGGAGCTTACTTTGGCGATTACGGAGCCAAAGGACGAAATTGAAAAACTTCGAAATTTCGTAAAGGTAAAAGGGGAGGTCTTTTCCGAAAATACATCAATGATACGCCTGTATTTTGCAGAAACACGGGGGGCAAGCTTTAATATTATGGCAGATCTTGATTCTCAAATACGTAAGCGCTACGAGCAGTTCCTTAAAGCCCTCGCATCGGTGTTTGAAAAGGGGATAAAAAGGGGGAGGTTTAAAAACATCGCAGACCCTTACTATTTGGCAATAGCACTGGAAAGCATTACAAATGCATTTCTTTTTCTCTGGCTTGAGGCACCTGAAATTCATCCCTATCCGAAAAGCCCAGATACAATATTGAACATAGTTGTAAAAGGATTGTTGGAGTCCTGAATTATCTTGGGCTAACTATTTAATCTGTCTTTACACCAAAATTTTTATCCGGAGGTTTTTTTGATGCAATTTATTAATAAAGTATTTGAGTTGCGGATTAGGGTTTTGATCATTTTAATTCCCTTAGCTGGTATATTCTTAAGCGGGTGTAAGCAGAAGACAAAACCTCAGCAGGCTCCGGTTGTCCAGGAAGTAGCAACGGTAACGGTATCTACGCAGTCCATTGTGCTGACTACGGAACTGGCAGGTCGCACCACGCCCTACCTTGTAGCGGAGATACGCCCTCAGGTCAATGGACTTATCAGGAAACGCCTTTTTAAAGAAGGCTCTGATGTAAAGGCAGGGCAGGTACTCTATGAAATAGATCCTACTCCCTTTCAAGCAGGCTTTGACAGTGCCGAAGCTAATCTCATGGTGATGAAAAAGGGGGCGGAAAGAGCCCGGGCAGGGTTAAAAGCGAGTATCGCTGTTGCAGCCCGACACCATTCTAATCTAAAACTTGCCCTTAAAAACCGCGAGCGCTTTGAGGAATCTTTCGAGGAAAGGGCAGTATCCGCAAGCCAAATGGACCAGGCTGTGACTGAGGCGGAGGTTGCTAAGGCAGCTCTTCAGGCCGCTGAGGCGCAAGTAGAAAGTGATAGGAAAGCTATAGCAGCCGCAGATGCCTCAATCCAGCAAGCAAAGGCAGCGTTGGAGACGGCGCGTATACATTTACGTTATACAAAGATTGTCGCACCTATTTCAGGTAGGATTGGTAGATCCAATGTTACAGTCGGTGGAATTGTTACTGCCTATCAACCAATGTCTCTGGCGACAATTCAACAATTAGATCCAGTTTATGTGGATGTGCATCAATCTACAACTGAGCTATTGCGTATTAAACGAAACTTGAGTAAGGGTCGCTTGAATAAGAACGGAGCTGCCCAGAATAGGGTTAGATTGCTTTTAGAGGATGGTAGCGAATATCCTGTGGACGGAGCACTTCAATTTCGTGATGTAACGGTTGATCCGACCACAGGTTCTGTGGTTCTGCGGATTGTCTTTCCAAATCCCGAAGACCTTTTACTTCCAGGCATGTTTGTCAGGGCGCTTGTGGTAGAGGGTTTTAACGAGGAGGCTATCCTGATTCCTCAACAGGCGGTTTCTCGAGACCCTAAGGGAAATCCCTTCGCATTAATTGTGGATAAAGAAGAAAAGGTGCAGCAACGGATGCTCAAGTTAGATCGAGCTATTGGGGACAAATGGCTTGTCACGGCGGGGCTTGAAAGAGAAGACCGCCTGATAGTTGAAGGGTTACAAAAGGTTCGCCCAGGGGTTCCCGTAAAGGATATTTCTTTTGATGACAGCGGCAAACAGGAAAAATGTGCTGGGGAAAATTCACAGCAGGCCGTAAAAACTAGAGAATCTCACTGAGGGGGCCTTAGATGTTATCAAAATTTTTTCTTGATCGTCCGGTTTTTGCTTGGGTTATCGCGATTGTTATCATGACGGCAGGTGCAATGGCTATCTACAATCTACCCATATCCCAATACCCACCTATAGCTCCCCCCTCAATAGCCATTAGCGCATCCTATCCAGGGGCTTCAGCGGAAACCGTTGAAAATAGTGTGACGCAGATTATCGAGCAAAAGATGGCCGGCTTTGATAAAATGCTATATATGTCCGCAACAAGCGATTCGGCTGGCCAGTCCCGCCTGGAGTTGACGTTTGAACCTGGAACCGATCCGGATCTTGCCTGGGCTGAAGTGCAGAATAAACTGCAGCTCGCAATGTCAAGCCTTCCCGAGGTAGTGACAAGTCAGGGGGTCCAGGTCAGTAAATCAACCAGAAACTACCTGATGATAGTGGGGCTGATATCAGAAGATGGTAGTATGGACGGCAATGATCTGAGGGACTATGCGAAATCAAATTTAGAGAGGGTTTTGGCTCGGGTGCCGGGTGTTGGAGAGGTTGAGCTCTTTGGCGCAGGCTATGCCATGCGTATCTGGCTCAACCCTGACAAGATGACGGACTACCAGCTTACGGTGGATGAGGTTCTAACAGCGATTAAGACTTATAATGTGGAGGTTTCCGCCGGGCAGTTTGGTGGGGCACCCGCAGTCGAGGGCCAGCGTTTAAACGCCTCTATTGTGGTTCAAAATATGCTCAAGACCCCTGATGAATTCGCCGCAATTCCAGTTCGTATCAAACAGGATGGTTCCATTGTTCGAATTAAAGATATAGGTTGGACGGAACTGGGAACTGAATTCTACGATGTTGAGGCCTCTTATAATGGTAAGCCTACCGCTGGGCTGGCCATCCGGCAGGCGGCGGGTGCAAACGCGCTGGATACGGCCGACGCAGTAAAAGGAAGGTTGGCGGAAATGAGCCGTTTCTTCCCGTCAGGGATGAAGGTTGTTTATCCTCACGACACCACCCCCTTCATTGAGGTGGCTATTGATGAAGTGGTGGAAACGCTGTTCGTGGCAATATTACTTGTATTTTTGATTATATGGCTTTTCCTGGGTAATATGCGGGCTACACTGATCCCTACCATTGCTGTTCCGGTGGTTATTCTGGGAACATTTGCTATGTTGTGGTTTTTGGGATTTTCAATAAATATGCTTACCATGTTTGCCATGGTACTGGCTATTGGACTTTTGGTGGACGATGCCATAGTGGTTGTAGAGAACGTTGAGCGGATTATGAGAGAGGAGGGTATCCCACCCAAGGAAGCCACTGCAAAGTCTATGGAGCAGATTACAAGTGCCCTGATTGGCATTGGACTTGTACTTTCCGCTGTATTTGGGCCCATGGCCTTTTTCCCGGGTTCTACAGGCGTAATCTATCGCCAATTTTCCGTGACCATTATATTTTCCATGCTCCTATCAGTTTTAGTGGCATTGATCCTGACGCCGGTTCTCTGTGCATCGCTTCTAAAGCCATTGGCTGCAGGACATGAACCAGCAGAGAATACTGTTTTCTTTCTGCGCCCTTTTTTTAGGTGGTTTGATCGCAGCTTTTTTAGAACGAGAGATAGATATGTACGTATGGTCCGTCATTTTTTATCCAGAAAAATTCTTTACATGATTGTTTTCCTCTTGATTGTGGTGGCCATGGGATTTTTGTACCTTCGAATGCCAAGCTCATATCTTCCTGATGAAGACCAGGGAATATTACTCTCCCAGGTAATGATGCCTGAAGGCTCGACCTTGGAGCAGACCCAGGAGGTTGCAGACCAGATTGCCCACCATTTCCAGGAGAATGAAAAAGAGGCGGTAGCATCCTGCATGACTATTGTTGGTATAGGCTTTTCCGGAAGGGCACAGAACAATGGTATGGTATTTACTAAATTGAAAGACTGGGATCTTCGAGGCAGTGATGAACTGAAGGCCAAGGCGGTTGCAAAAAGGGCTATGATAGCCTTTTCAAGTATCCGGAATGCTATGATTTTTGTGTTTCCGCCGCCTGCAGTCACTGAGCTGGGAACTGCGAAGGGCTTTGACTTTCAGCTTCTTGACAGGGGGGGTCTTGGGCATCAGAAACTAATGGAGGGCCAGAATCAGCTTTTGCAGATAGCAGCCCGTGATCCGAGATTAACCGCTGTTAGGCCGAATAGCATGGCAGATGTTCCAGAATATCGTATTGACGTGGACTGGGAAAAGGCCGGCGCCCTGGGGATTCCTATTACGTCTATCCACCGGGCTATTTCCGCATCTTTTGGCAGCGCGTATGCCAACGATTTTATTCAGGGAGGCAGGATAAAAAGGGTTTATGTGCAGGCGGATGCCCCCTACCGAATGTCGCCTGAAGACTTAGAAAAACTCTATGTCCGCAATGCAGCCGGTATAATGGTACCCTTTTCATCTTTTGCATCTGGCCGCTGGACGTCTGGTTCCCCCAGATTAGCACGCTTCAACGGTTTTCCCTCTATAAACATCTGGGGAGAGCCATCTCCCGGGATGAGTTCAGGCGAAGCAATGAAGGCCATGGAAGAGGCTGTTGCTAAACTACCACGCGGGTTCGGTTTTGACTGGACTGGCCTTTCTTATCAAGAAAAGATGTCAAGCTCTCAGGCGCCCCTACTTTATGCATTTTCCATCTTTGTAATATTTCTTTGTTTGGCAGCGCTCTATGAGAGTTGGCCAATTCCGGTTTCTATTCTGCTTGCACTCCCACTCGGGGTTATTGGAGGGGTGCTTGCATCGGGTACTCGCGGGCTTTCTAATGACGTATACTTTCAGATAGGATTGCTGACTACCCTGGGTTTAACTACCAAGAATGCCATTTTGATAGTGCAGTTTGCAAAGGCCAGGCTTGAAAAAGGCATGGGGCTTATAGACGCCACTTTGGAGGGGGCGCTATTGAGGTTTCGTCCAATTATAATGACATCTTTGGCGTTCGGTTTCGGAGTTTTGCCTCTGGCTATCACCTCCGGCGCGGGTGCAGGGGCCCAAAACGCCATTGGTACCTCAGTGCTTGGAGGAATGATTACTGGCACGATTCTGGTAGTATTGTTTTCACCGCTTTTTTATGTACTGATTGAGAAGGCCTTTGGAAAAAACAGGAGAAAACAGACCCCGGAGATGTCTGATGATCATGTATCAGGAGGTCAAGAAAATGAATAGAAACCTGCTTTTTCTTCTGTTTGCCATAGTTATTTATATAACTGGCTGCAGCATGTCACCAAAATACACACGGCCGGAGGCCCCGATCGCTTCAGAGTGGCCTTTTGGTAGAGTATGCCAGGAATCAAAAACAGCGGTTATTGCTCTTAAAGCCTCGGAACTAAGGTGGCAGGAATTCTTTATTGACGAGAGGCTTAAAGAGCTTATCCATAAGGCCCTCAACAACAACCGTGATCTGAGACTTGCTGCCTTGAATGCAGAAAAGGCACGGGTATTATATGGCATCCAGAGAAAAGAGCTATTTCCTTCGGTTAATGCAATTGGCAGCGGAATGAGGCAACGTGTACCGGCGGATATTTCTAATACGGCAAATGCCGTGACTTCTGAGCAATACAGTGTAGACCTTGGTATTAGCTCGTGGGAGATAGACTTTTTTGGACGAATCCGAACCCTTAAAGATAAGGCACTGGAGCAATATCTTGCCACTGAACAGGCTCAACGAAGCGCGCAGGTTGCCTTGATATCAGCGATTGCTGATGCTTACATGAACCTTGCTGCTGACCGGGGGCATGTAAAGCTTGCTAAATCTACCCTTGAGGCACAGAGGAAAAGCTATGAACTGATCCGGAGGAGGTGTAAAGTCGGACTTGCTCCCGAATTGGACCTCCGTAGAGCACAGACTCAGGTTGCTATTGCCCTTGGAGATATTGCCCGTTTCAAACAAGTGGTGGCTCAGGATGAAAATGCCTTGAACCTGTTGGTTGGTTCTTCCTCACCTTTGCCGGATGAAGTCTTGCCAGAAGACCTGACCAGCATTAAGGCGCCGAAAGAAATTTCTCCCGGAATTCCTTCCGAGGTACTCCTTAACAGACCAGATATTCTAGCTGGGGAACATCGCCTTAAGGCCGCTAATGCGAATATAGGTGCTGCACGGGCATCTCTTTTTCCTCGGATAGCCCTGACAACTTATTTAGGAACGGCAAGCAGTGAATTATCCGGTTTATTTAAAGCAGGGTCGCGTACATGGAGTTTTGCGCCACAGATAACGATGCCAATTTTTGATTCAAGGCTTTGGCTGGCTTATAAGGCTACGAAGGTGGAAAGGGAAATTGCCTTGACAGAATACGAAAGGGCAATCCAAGTGGCCTTCAGGGAGGTGGCTGATGTGCTTTCCGTGCTGGAAACTGTAGAATCACAGCTATCTGCCCAGAAATCGGTTGTAGGTTCAGTCGCAGAGACCTATCGCCTATCCAAAACCCTTTATAATAAGGGGATTGATAGCTACCTCAGCGTTTTGGACGCCCAGCGCTCCCTTTATTCTGCGGAACAGGGCCTTATATCCATAAGCCTTGCGAGGCTTGTTAACAAGGTGCGACTTTATGCGGTATTGGGCGGTGGTGGTAATCTCACCGCTAAAGAACCGCCTGGATCACCATGAAAGAAATGGTACGTTGATTTCAAGCCTTTTTAATTTTTTTTACCATTAACTATACCTTTACTTTTTTTAGATAAAAGAATTCGAAGCTGTTTTTGGGCACCGTTATGGTTGTCCTGCTCTCGTTGAAGATTACGTAATATGACATCAATTCGAAAAGAATCTACTGGGGGATTGTAAATACCGGTGACACCTTTTCTGTTTCACGTTCCTTCACTGAAAAGGATGTAGTTCGATTCGCAGACATCTCTTATGACTTTAATCCTGTCTATTTTGTTGAGCGATTTACAGAAGTAAAAAATTTGAATGGTCGTATCTGACACGGCCTCCTGGTTGCAAGTTTAGTTACTGAAATTGCCGAACAGATTGGATGAATAGCCCTGGGATTACTGTCGAGTTTAAGGAGCCGGTACGTTTTGGCGATACCATTACGTGTTGTTTTATTATTACTGATACGCATGACAATGGCTGGGCAGAGGTCTCATAAAGATGCTAATATCGGGGATGAAAAGTATGATACAATGCTCTTTCATGAGAACTCGAATGTTGGCTGCAAAAGCTTTAAAAAAATTGATGTATCATAGCGGTGCGCTTATTGCCTGTGACCATGGATATTTATTTCATGGATCTCTTGAACTGCGTGTCCAATAAAAAGATTTACGGGGTTTTTTAAGCTGTCTTTATACAGTAAGGAGTTGTACAGACATGAAATTGAGTAAGATTGGAGAATTTGGATTCATTGACCGGGTCTCGGCGTTGTTTAAAGATTTGTCGCTGCCTGAATATACCGGAATAGGAGATGACTGCGCCATCATACCTTATAATGAAGAGGAAGATTATGTGGTTACAACCGATTTATTGATTGAAGATATTCATTTCTTTAAAGGTCTCATTGATCCTGAGCAGTTGGGCTATAAATCGCTGGCCGTTAATTTAAGTGATATTGCGGCGATGGGAGCAAAGCCAACTGGTTCTTTCCTCTCCATTGGCATAAACTCTGGTACAGAATTGGCGTATCTTGATTTATTTTTAAAAGGTTACTATGAGCTCTCAAAAAAATACCATGTTCCCCTCCTGGGGGGTGATACCACGCAATCGGGGAAGCGATTTGTTATTAATGTTGTAGCAATAGGAACATGCAAAAAAGGTGAGGCCCGCCTCCGTTCAATGGCGCAAAATAAGGATTTAATATGTGTAACAGGTCACCTGGGCGATTCCGCAGGGGGACTCGAGGCTTTATTACAAAAGCTCAGCCAGACGGAACGTACAAAAAAATTAATCAGAAGACATAACCTGCCCGAGCCGCATGTAAGTGAGGGATTGTGGTTGGCACAACATGAAGAGGTACACGCCATGATTGATATCTCTGATGGGATTTCTTCTGATTTATCTCACATCTTAAAAGCATCAGGAAAGTCTGCAATTGTAGATCTGAACAAAATTCCTGTCTCTGACGAATTAAAAGAAGCAGCTGCTTCAGAGGGATGGGATTTGGATAAACTTGTAACATCAGGCGGTGAAGATTATGTTTTGCTGTGCACAATAAAAGATGGCTCCTTTGAGGAAGTCGGTATGGGGTTTAGAGAGGCCTTTGGCAGAAATTTATTTCAAATCGGTGAGATTGTAGTGGGGGCAAGAGGAATAAACTGGGTGAAAAACGGAAAAAAGGTCTCATTTGACCACCATGGCTTTGATCACTTTAGTGTCTAATTAATACAAAAGCATGTAGCTCTAGTTATTCCTTACACCTGCTGGCTGAAATGCAGTGAATTAATTGTTACTCGCCAGTTTCCTTGTTAAGCTTAAAATAGATGCTGTCCACTAAAGCCTGCCAGCTTGCCTCAATAATATTTTCAGAAACGCCTACGGTATTCCAAATATCCTTGCCGTCTCGTGATTCAATCAAGACGCGAACCTTTGCTGCTGTTCCTGCACTTCCCTCTAATACCCTAACCTTAAAATCAACCAATCTCATCTCACTGACCACAGGATAGAATTTTTGAAGGGCCTTCCGAAGGGCATTGTCAATAGCATTCACAGGGCCATTTCCCTCGGCTGCTGTGATCTCTTCCTCTTCGCCTACTGATATCTTGATGGTTGCCTGTGAACCTGTCTGGCCGTTTCTGTCTTTTTCATTTATTACCCTGAGAAAGAGCAGAGAAAAGGGCTCCTCGAATTGGCCCGTCGTTTTTTTAATAAGCAGTTCCAGCGATCCCTCGGCTGTATCAAACTGGTAGCCCAGATCCTCCATCCTTTTTATCTCCTTAACAATCTCTCTGCTACCATACCCGTTACCGCCCAAAGAAATGCCCATTTCATTTGCCTTATAATCTATGTTGCTTTTCCCCGAAAGGTCGGAGACAAGCACCCGCCTTTTGTTTCCCACTATCCCGGGCTCAATATGCTCGTAGGCCAGGGGTTTCTTCAGTATTGCGCTTACGTGGACTCCACCCTTGTGAGCAAATGCACTGTGCCCCACAAAAGGCCTTTCATTGAGGGGCGGAATATTTGCGATATCACTTACATATCTTGAGACCTCTGTAAGAAGGGTAAGTTTCGAGTCGTCAATACATCTTCTGCCCATTTTAAGAATTAGATTTGGTATTATAGCGGTAAGATCTGCATTTCCGCAGCGCTCGCCATATCCATTTATTGTTCCATGTACAATAGTGGCACCAGCCTCAATGGCGGCAAGGCTATTAGCCACGGCCAGGCCGCAGTCATTATGTGCATGGATACCAAGTGTGATATCGGGAAACAAGCTCCTAACCTCTTCAACAATAGTTTTTATCTCACTTACCATTGACCCCCCATTGGTATCACAGAGTACAATGCTATCAGCACCTCCGGAGAGCGCTGCCCGAATTGTTTCCAGGCAGTAGTCCTGATTCGCCTTATAGCCGTCAAAGAAATGCTCTGCATCGTAGAAAACATCTTTACCCATTGATTTAAGGTAGGCTATAGAATCGCCGATCATCGAAAGATTTTTCTTTAGCGAAATGCCAAGGATTTCAGTAACATGAAGGTCCCAGCTCTTTCCAAATATTGTTAAACTTTGTGTGCCTGCGTCAAGAAGGCCCTTAAGGTTATCGTCTCTTTTGGGGCTTATCCCAGGTCTTCTTGTGCTTCCAAAGGCAGTTATGGAGGAATTGCCAAGCCGTAGATTTTTGGCCAACTGAAAAAAGCGCATATCCCTTGGGTTAGACCCGGGCCATCCACCTTCAATGTAATCTATACCTAACTCTGCCAGTCGTTTGGCAATGCGCAGCTTTTCCTCAGCCGAAAAGCTTATCTGCTCGCCCTGAGTGCCGTCTCGGAGAGTGGTGTCGTAAATACGTATCTCTTTCTCCATAGTTTTTTCCCTGTTAAGCTTATTATAAAAAAACCGTTATCAGATAAGCCTGATAACGGTTTTAAGAAAACAACATAGCACATCATGTAGTTATAAATTGGGTAGTTTCAGGCCTCCTGTCAAAAGAAAGAGCAACAAGGATAGGGTGGCAATCCCTGTTGCCCTGGTAATGCCGATGATGTTTATAAATAACAGATCCATATTGTTGTCTACCATAATTTTATTTATAATTAAGGAGATCTTTTAAATGAATATAATTCATTTGTCAAGCCTTTTTTAAAAGAGGTGTTTTGAAAATTGCCTTCATTCAAGCTTAGAAATTGTTCCTTTACTGCAGTGCCATATAGAGAAAACAAGGGATACATGGGACTTAGGATAGATGAAGCTTAATACCTCATTTTCAATGCTTAATGTTTAATTTTTAATGGTCGATGTTCAAGCTTTAGTTATAATTGCCGGGCCTTCAGGGTGCATCTCACTTCTCTGCCGCAAACGTACTCCATCATTATCATGGGGTGCAGATAACAGTAAGTATTCTGCTGGAGCAAGATGTGTAACCTTCCCCCTCTCATCTCTCTACCACAGGAGATACACGGGTCTGCTTACCTCTGCATAGAACAGGAAACAAAGAAAACCTCTGTGATCTCTGAGACTCTGTGGTGAATGAGCTTTTCTCTGCCGCAAAAGTTGTGCATCATTATTGCAGCGCCCTGTAATTACTCTGGTCCTTAGACTAGAAGCGCAAGGCCTATAAGAAAAAGTCAAATGTAGCTTACCTTGCAGCACCATTCGGTGCGTAAGGCCGCTCTATTTCTATCACAGTGAATTAATCGAACTTTTTGGACCTCTTCAGCCTTCAGCCTAAACCCCTTCAACCTCACTACC
>CAYMVB010000344.1:0-4864 GCA_964393665.1 uncultured Desulfobacteraceae bacterium
GCACAAAGAAAAAATAATGCGTCTCAAAAACTCTGTGCCTCTGTGCCTCTGTGCCTTTGACCCTCAAGCTATCGGCTTTAGCCGATAGTAGTTGACTTACTGAAAGAAAAAGCAATTTTTATGCAAAATATCAGACGCATAATGATTTTAGCTGGAGAGGCCTCTGGGGACGTTTATGGGGCACATCTGACAAGGGCAATAAAGGGTATTTCACCTGATGTTGCATTTTTTGGCCTTGGAGGCCAAGAAATGGAGAAGGCTGGCGTAAAGATCATTTATGACTCTTCTCTTTTGGCTGTTGTGGGGCTCATGGAGGTTATTTATAAAAGTAGATATATTCTAAAGGCCCTAAGGGAAACGAAGAAGATAGTAGCTCAAAGCTCACCGGATCTCTTGATACTTATTGATTATCCGGGGTTTAATCTTAATGTTGCCAAAAGCGCACATGCCATGGGAATACCTGTACTTTATTATATCCCGCCCCAGCTATGGGCATGGTGGAAAGGGAGGGTAAATAAGGTATCAAGAAGGGTGGATCAACTGGCTGTTATACTGCCCTTTGAGAAACAATTTTACCGAGAATATGGGATGAAGGTAGAATATGTTGGCCATCCTCTTTTAGATCTGCCTTTGCCTGCGGAAAGCAAAAGAGAAATTACGGAAAGGCTGGGCATTGATAATAAAAAGAAGCCAATCCTTGGATTGCTTCCTGGCAGTAGATCTGAGGAAATTATTAGGCATATGCCCGTTATGATTGATGCGGCTAAAATAATATCCCGCCATTATCCTGACTTACATTGTGTTTTACCGCTGGCCTCTACTATTAAAGAGGATATGGTAAGGCGCTATATTGACAACTCAGGTTTACATTTTACTATTGAAAGCATTGACACAAAAATACTGCTTAAGATAAGTGATGTGGCCTTTATAGCCTCAGGAACTGCCACTTTAGAGGCCTCTATAATGCGTACTCCCATGGTGATAGTGTATAAAGTTTCCCCTATAAGCTATATTTTCGGCAAATTTCTTATACATGTACGGAATGTTGGTCTTGTAAACTTAGTTGCAGACAAAGAGATAGTTCCGGAATTAATTCAAGGCGATGCAACAGCAGAAAATTTGGCCAAAGAGGGAATTGCTATTTTAGAGAATCGTGTTGTAAGGGAAAGAATAAAAGCGGATTTAAGCCGTGTTAATAAGAAACTGGGCAAGGGTGGAGCCGCCATTAAGACGGCGAGTATAGCAGCGAAGATGATGGGTCTTGTTGGTTAGAGATTATCAGCAAAAATGTATAAAGAATCAAATAATTATCAACTAAAGACAAAAATGTATGGCTGAAACGATACTTATAACCGATGATGAGCCGAATATAATTCAATCCTTAGGGGGTATACTTTCCGATGAAGGATTTACGGTAATCACTGCAGATTGCGGCTTAAAGGCTCTTGATATAGTAAAAGAGACTATTCCGGACCTAATAATACTGGACATTTGGATGCCCGACATAGACGGAATTGAAACGCTTGCAAGAATAAGGGAGCTTTATCCAACATTGCCGGTGGTTATGATATCAGGTCACGGAACCATAGAAACAGCTGTTAAGGCTACAAAATTGGGCGCTTACGATTTTATCGAAAAACCACTTTCCTTGGATAAGGTAATATTGGCGGTAAATAATGCATTAAATTATAACAGGCTGGAATCAGAACTTGATCTTTTTAGAGAGAAGGAACGCCAAAAGCACCAGATCACTGGTCATAGCAAGGCCATCACCGAATTAAGGGAACAGATAGAATTGGTTGCGCCAACGGATGCCTGGGTTCTTATTGTTGGGGAGAATGGAACCGGTAAGGAATTAGTTGCACACACCATACACAGGTTAAGTAAGAGAAATTCGAAACCGTTAATAGAGGTAAATTGTGCAGCTATACCAGAAGATTTAATTGAATCGGAGCTTTTTGGGCATGAAAAGGGTGCATTTACCGGGGCTACGACAATGAAAAGGGGGAAATTTGATCAGGCTAATGACGGGATGTTGTTTTTAGATGAGATTGGAGATATGAGCCTGAAGGCCCAATCAAAAGTTTTGCGTATTTTACAGGAACAGAGGTTTGAAAGGGTAGGCGGGAATAGAACGATCAGGGTAAATGTGAGGGTTATTGCAGCCACAAATAAAAACTTAGAGGATGAGATAAAAAGGGGAACGTTTAGGGAAGATCTTTATTTTCGTCTAAATGTTATACCAATACGAGTTTCCCCCTTGAGAGACAGAGAAGATGATATACCCGAGCTAGTAGATGAGTTTCTCGATGAATTTTCCCGGGAAACAAAAAAAGAACGGAAATATTTGAGCCCTGATGCCCTGGAACTACTTAAAAAATATCCTTGGCCAGGGAATGTAAGAGAGGTAAAAAATCTTATAGAACGGCTTGCCATTATGTGCCCAGATAAAGTGATAGAAACTAAAGATATACCTTTCCCTTACAATACGCAAAAGATTGAGGATAAACATTTCAAGGATTTTTCCTCCTTCAAGACCCTTAAAGAGGCTAGGGAGAGCCTGGAGAGGTTATTTATTTCCACAAAATTGGAACACTACGGAGGCAATATAAGTAAGACTGCTGAGGCTATTGGCGTAGAACGAAGCAACCTTCACAAAAAGATGAAAATATACGGTTTAAGCTGAATAATAAGTACCATATCTTATTAATACATTATTTTATTTATCTATATGTCCTTTATTTGCAACCTTATTTTTTTCACCATGCAATATTTCGTATATAATTGACCAAAGGTGTTCTTTGCCCTGGCCTGTTTTTGACGAAAATGTAATAAATTGATTAATATTTTTACGTGCAAGACTATTGGAGATAAGACTTAGCCGGCGAGCCGTTTCACTCTTTGATAATTTATCGATCTTCGTAATTACAATAATTATTTTTATCTGAACAGCTTTTAGCCACATGATGAGATCTATGTCTTTTTCCTGCAAACCTCTCCTTACATCTAAAATTACAACAACAGCCTTCAAGCTGGATCTATTTTTGAGGTAATTCTCAATCAAACTTTTCCATTTGCTCTTCATTTCCAATGGAACGCTTGCATAACCATAACCAGGCAGGTCTGCAAAATAAACGTCTTTTCCAATAGAATAAAAATTAATTGACCTCGTTTTTCCTGGTTTGGAGCTAATTTGGGCAAGAGCTCGACGATTTACAAGGGTATTTATAAGGGAGGATTTTCCTACATTCGACCTTCCTACAAAGGCAATTTCCGGTCTATCAGGGGCTGGAAATTGTTCCGCCCTAAAAGCACTCATTAAAAAGGAAACATCCATTTATCTCATGATATTATAGGCAGTTTTTTGTTTAGGTCTATTTTTATCTATGATGAAGAAAATTTTCAATTCTTTTAAGTCCTTCAGTTATATTTTCTAAGGAGTTAGCATAGGAAAATCGCAGGTAGCCTTCTGCATTTTCCCCAAAATCTATTCCAGGCGCAACAGCCACGCCGGCCTTTTCAAGCATTTCAAATGATAGATCATACGAGTTTGGAGAGAAATGCCTTGCCCTTGCAAGGACATAAAAAGCCCCTGCAGGATCAACAGCTACACCAAATCCAATTTCTTTTAGCCTCTTAAGCATATAGCCCCTTCTTGTATTATAGGTTTTTCTCATATTTTCCATATCTGGCTTTGCATTTTTTAATGCAGCTATGGCAGCCCACTGAGAGATGCTTGTGGCTGAAATAAAGAAATTTTGTTGCATTTTTTGAATAGGCCTGACGAATTCAGGCGGGGCTATTATATAGCCGAGTCGCCAACCAGTCATTGCGTAAGCCTTAGAAAACCCGTTTAAAATAAATGCCTTATCTGTATATTCTAACATCGAGTGCTCTTTGCCTTCATATACAAGGCCATGATATATTTCATCAGAAATAATATATATTCCAAGATCGGCTATGGCCTGCATCTTATCAGGGGGCAGGAGATTGCCTGTTGGATTTGACGGGGAATTAATAATTACTGCCTTTGTTTTTTTGGAAATCACCTTGGCAATGTCCTCTGGCCTATACTGAAATCCGTCCTCTTCCTTGGTTTTTATGTGTGAACACCTTCCACCGACATAAGTTACTATATTAGGGTAACAAGGGTAACAAGGATCAGAAAGAATAATTTCCTCCCCTTGTTCTAATAGGGCAGAAAAAATTAATAACATACCTGGTGATGTGCCGGAGGTTACTATAACCTGTTCCTCATCTATTTGAACCCCGTAAGACTCTGTGTAGTGCTTACAGATGGCCTTTCTTAGCTCTGGAATACCAAGGCTATGGGTATAGTGTGTTTTGCCGGCCTTTATTGCCTGCATTGCAGCATCTCTAATGCACTGAGGGGTATAAAAATCTGGTTCACCTATCTCAAGGTGAATGATATTCCTTCCTTCTCGTTCGAGGCTGTTGGCTTTTTCAAGCACATCCATAACTATAAAGGAGCGTATTTGTTGAGATCTTCTCGATGCTTCCATATCTTTGATTTACCTCCTTTCCTATCATTAAATAACCTTGTTTAATGGGTATTCGATTATACCTTTTGCTCCTTTTTCTATAAGTTGAGGAATCAACTCTCTTACCTTTTCTCGATTTATCATAACCTCAACCGAAAACCAATCTGACTGCAGAAGATTGGCTACTGTTGGTGAAGTTATACTCGGAAGTACATCTATAATTTCCTTCAAATTTTGTTCAGGTACATTCATTTTCAAACCTACCATATTTTCTGCCTTCAATGCACCATTAAGGAGTAAAACAATTTGCTCAATCTTGCGCCTTTTCCAGGGGTCTTCCCATGAATTTTTATTGGCTATTA
>CAYMVB010000345.1:0-3191 GCA_964393665.1 uncultured Desulfobacteraceae bacterium
TATATTTACTGACGTTGGTTTTTATTTAGGGCCTTTGAGTTTCAACATTCCTTCCAGCGTAAGCCTCTTTATTGATGTAATGGGATTGGTCTACCTGGGGATGATCTATATCCGCGGGAGAATAAGTCTTTTCGATAACATTGCGAAGGGATTTTTGATCTGGGTTTTGAGCCTGCTTTTCTGGGTTTTTCTGGCTTATCTCAATCTTGGTGAAGAAGGTCTCGGGGGTATCAGAGATTGGGGCCGCCTCTTTTCGTTGCTTGTTATCTACCTATTATCCGTACAATTATCGAGGCTAAAGGGGTATAGATATGTTCTGAATTGGATTTTATTTTCTCTTATCATACCACTATCGATAGGGTATTACCAGATATTTTTCCAGCCTGACTTGTATGTCGCTGGTGGGCACAGGATATACGGGACTACTGCGCATCCAAATGTTTTTTCCTTATATCTAGTTTTGTTTATAGGCATTACATTCTGGAAATTGAAGTTTTCAAGATCAAAATTACCTTGGCTTGGTGTAATTTTTATCATTCTTTTCGCCCTTGTAAATACCTTTTCTATGAGTGGACTTGTCATGTTGACCGTGTTTATATCTTTGTTCGTATATGTAGAATTTGAAATGAAATACAGAGTTATAATTTTACTATTTTTTCTTATTTTCATTGTGATTTTCTTAAATACAGAGATGGGGCAAAAAAGAATCGGCTCACTTAAAAGAATGCCGCCTCTTATGGTAATAGTAAACGACGAAATTGTAACTAATTCGTTTACATGGCGTATAGTAAACTGGAAGCTCCTTTATGAAAAATGGACTGATAAACCCTTTCTTGGTCATGGGCTCAATACATCGAGCATTATAAACCCCTGGTATATGTACGAAGCGCACAACGATTACCTGCGTTTTCTTGTGGAGCTCGGATTGATTGGTTTTTCAATTTATCTGTGGTTTTTAATCAGAGTTGGCTTTTCCATAAGAAAACAATTCCTTTTTTGTCAGGATGAAGAGCAAAAATACTTGGTAATGCTGACAGGGATTGTTTTTATCTCATGGTTGATTGGCTCAACCGTCGGTAACTTTATTATGGCCCTGACCTTTCAATTTTATTTCTGGTCCATATTGGGCGCTGTAATGACGGGCGGGGATAATTCAATGAAGCGCATTAAACCCGGGGTTTAAAGCTTTTAGTAAAGGCGGCTGATAACATAATTGGGTATTTTTGAAAGAAATTCTGAAAGCATTAATTGTAAACACATTTTCGTTCTCCAATGACATAGATGCCATCAGGGCTCTGCTCACGAGACAAATTCTTTCGCAAACTGTCTATCAGGCACTATTCTACAGGATCGGCCATCCGAACATCATTCTTCAGCGCTTTTTTAGTCGCCATTTGGATTATGAATGCTCGGGCAGTTTTTTAAATTCGGAAGAGCGATGAATATTTGCTGCTCCTTTAAGGGAAAAAAGTGGCCGTGTTTGAAAAAACCAAGCTTAGTCTAGTACATATATGTAACTTTCCCTATCAGAGCAGTCTCTATATTTTAGATGAAATTGAAGAATGCCAGAAGAACTTTGCACGATACGCCAGAAATTGTTATCCTTGCATGAGTTAATATGTAAATCATATAGTAAAAATCATATTAATAAAACGGATAAAAGAGCCCTATTTTTGTTAGCCCTTCTAACCTGTGACCAGAGTAAAAAAAGAGCGAGAATATAAATTAACTTATTGAAATGATGTGACAAATATTTTTTCTTATGCCATATTTTCTCACAACAGAGCTAGGGCTTAAAAAAGATGCGTGTACGAGGAAATGCAAAGTATATATTTCATATAGGCACTTCATGTTTAGCTTGAGTTAACCCCTTTAATGCCCGAAAGTCATCGCAGCGGATTTCATTGTAGTGGCATTCAATATTGCAGGGGGCTCAAAGCTTCTGACAGCTGCCTGAGAAGGCAGGGAATAGGTATGCCCAAAGGAGAAAAAAGCATACTGAGAGTTAAAAATAACTTTACAACACTAAAAAAAGGTAAAAGGGCAGAAGAAATACTTTTAAAAGACCATTAAACTAGACCTAATGATTACAATTTTTGTAAAAGCTTGCCATCTCATCAAATGCAGTAGTTGAGCCGTTTTTTTAATTATTGAAACGTCTCGCTATTTGAGGCTACGCCGTTTTGAGGCTCCAGAATGATTGATCCAGCGAGTATTTCATCCCACTCTCAAAATGACTTTCTAAAAGAACCTATATTATATGAAAATTCTTATTGTAACGAATATGTATCCTACAAAAGAGTTCCCATCTTATGGTATTTTTTTGAAGGAATTAGCAGAGGGTTTAAGAAGGTTTGGGGTTTATGTGGACATTTTTTTTTCTGATACCAAGCGCACAAGGGCAGCTTATCTGATTGAAATACCGAACCTTGCAAACCAAATCCGAACTGGAAAATATGATCTTATCCATGCGCATCACACCTATTGTGTTTATCAAATCTTATTTGTACGGCTCCTGGTATCTAATCTCCCACCTGTTCTCTTCACAATTCACGAAGGGGAAGCGTTCTTAGGTGAAGGAGTATGTGATCCGCACGCGGACTTCCTTAAACGCTTGGTTTACTCGAAGCGAATGAAGCGTTGGGCCATGGTTATCGCTGATTTCGTTATATCAGTAGAGCGTCGTCTACCTCAGGCTGTTGGTTACCGAGGGCCTTTTGAGGTGATTTCGCTAGGCGTTAATGCTGAGCTTTTCCATCCGATGGATAAACTTAAATGCCGTGAAGTCTTAGCCTTGCCTAAGAATGAGCAGATTGTCTTTTACCCGGCGAACCCGAAGCGGGATTTCAATAAGGGTTATAAGCTTTTTCAGGAGGCACTTACAACGATAAAGCCGGCTGTGCGAGTCATCACTGGTGGTTATATTCCGCATAATCAGATGCCTATTTACATGAATGCTGCAGACGTGATTGTGCAAACATCCCTTTTTGAGGCTTCGCCGATGGTTGTGAAAGAGGCGATGGCTTGTAATTGTTCTATGGTCTCTACTGATGTTGGAGATGTCCGCGAAATCTTTGGCGAGACACCTGGCTACTTTTTATGCGGCCATGATTCAAACGACATAGGCAAAAAGATCGAACAGGCTTTGCAGTTCAGTCAGACGATTAGAGGAAGAGAGCGCATCTTAGCTT
>CAYMVB010000346.1:0-1991 GCA_964393665.1 uncultured Desulfobacteraceae bacterium
CATGCGCCAATATACCTTGTCTTGAATTATGATATTGGTCTTGAGGGCGCCTGTCTGGCCGCTTTGTATTATTTTAAACTATAAAATCACGTATCTAACCCTAATGCAACGTCAAGACAGGCATTCATAAATAAGTTACCTTGCCTGCACTAAAGTATTGGGAGCGGGAAATGAAAAAAATTGTATATTCTGACCTCGATGGAACATTGCTTGATCACAGCACATATTCCTTTGCGCCTGCAAAAAAGGCATTAAGGCTTTTAAAGAAGTATGAGATACCATTAGTTGTATGCACGAGCAAAACACGGTCCGAAATTGAGTTTTGGCGTAAGGAAATTGGCAATACTGATCCTTTTATCTCCGAAAACGGTGGCGGAATTTTCATTCCAATAGATTATTTTGACTTTGATGTCCCCTTCGATGATGAAGACAGTAATTATTACATTATTAATCTGGGTATTGATTACGGCAAGTTAATCTATTTACATTCAGTCTTGAAAAAAAAGTACGGCATAGAGAGCTTTTTTGACATGTCTATAGAAGAAATTGCTAACGACACAGGCCTTCCAAAACCTCAGGCAGCATTGGCAAAAAAAAGGGAATATGGACTGCCATTTAAAATCAATAATAAGAGCCAAGAACAAGAAATTAAGAGATTTATTGAAAAGCAGGGACATAGAATAACACAGGGGGGGAGATATTACCACCTTCTCGGCAATAATGATAAGGGAAAGGCCGTTACAATCCTATCAAGATTATATCAGAAGAAACATGGTGCAATTTACACTATAGGCATTGGAGATTCAGAAAATGATTTTGATATGCTTAATGTTGTTGATAGCCCATATTTAGTGATGAAAGAAGATGGTCTATATGTCTCTTTCGACTATAAACTAGGGGGGGTATTGGCCCAAATGGCTGGGGGAAAGTTATAGAAAGAGAGATGAAATTATGATTGATTTAAAAAAGGCAAAAGACATCTATGAAGAAAGTAAACGTATTTTACAGCAGGTACAACTCGACAATGGTGGATGCCTTGCCACCCCTGAGCATGAACGATATCCGTATATTTATCCTCGAGATCATTCCTTAATTATTCTCGGGTTTTTATCTGCCGACCTCATTGATGAGGCAAAAAAAGGATTGGAATTCATATTAAGCACAAACACCAGTGAAGGTGCATTTCCTCAAAGAGTAGATATGAACGGAGAAGATGCATCGTATAAGCCAATTCAAATAGATGGTACAGGGCTCATTCTTTATTCATTAGCGGTATATATAGAAAAAACTGATGATATAGCGTTTGCTAAAAAACACTTCGATCGCGTCAAAAAGGCAGTTGATTATATTATTGGCAATAGTTATGAAAACCTCCAGGGAAAATATGAAAAACAAAAGTATAATTTAAAAACACCTTTGATATATACACCAAATTCCTTGCATGAATACCCGCCTACTGAAGCGGGCCTTGAGATATGGGCCAACTGCATCTGTTGTGCTGCCCTTTTTAAGGTCTTTGAATTAAGTCAGCGAATTGATAACGTAAAACTTGAGTGCAAAAGCTATGCTAAAAAAGTAAAAAAAGCGATTCTAACATATATGTGGAACAAAAGAAAAAAGACCTTTGTAAAAACTATCAGGGTGCGAGAATCTAGTTCAGTTCTTTTTGATCCTGATGTACGGAAATATGCCATAGCTGATTTTGGAGTTCTTGACGATGAAGATGATCGCGTAATATGCACTATTACGGATATTGAAAAAAATCTTTGGCATCAACAGCTTGGCGGTATATGCAGGTACCCTAAATATGAAGGAAGAAATAACGGAGGATGGGGGCCGTGGCCAAACTATACATTAATGATCTGCAGGCATCATATCAAGGTTGAAAACAGGCAAAAAGCGGATCAATATATGGATTGGGTTTTGTCTTCCGCCTATAAAAATAAGCTACCTGAACACGTATCAACGGTAGAGGAATTTGAAGAATATGT
>CAYMVB010000347.1:0-1957 GCA_964393665.1 uncultured Desulfobacteraceae bacterium
GCAAGCTGTGCGTTTTGTTCTACTAATAAAATAGTTGTTCCCTGATTGTTGATTTGCCTGATTGTTTCAAAGATTGAGTCTACAACTATTGGTGCCAGGCCTAAGGAAGGTTCATCTAAAAGAAGGAGTTTTGGCCTGCCCATGAGGGCGCGGGCAATTGCGAGCATTTGTTGCTCACCACCTGATAAGGTTCCTCCATACTGTTTAAGACGTCCGTATAATACTGGGAAGAGTTTAAATACCAGTTCAAGGTCCTCTTTTATGCCGCTCCTATCTTTTCTAAGAAATGCCCCTAAGTCGAGATTTTCCATAACGGTAAGCAAAGGGAATATCATTCTTCCTTCTGGTACCTGGCAGATTCCCATTCGAACTATGTTATCTGGGCGCACTGCAGCAATAGATATGCCATTATAGAAAATATCCCCTTCTATAGGTGTAAGTACGCCACTAATGGTCATAAGAGTGGTGGATTTTCCCGCACCGTTTCCGCCTATTAGGCATACGATTTCACCATTGTCTACCTCAATGGATATTCCTTTTAGGGCGCGGATATTTCCATAATATGTCTTTATATTATCCAGCTTGAGCAGCATCGACAGCTCCAGTTCCTAAGTATGCCTCAATTACTTTTGGGTCGTTTTGCACCATCTTTGGCTCTCCCTCTGCCAGCCATTCCCCATGATTTATAACTACCACACGTTCACATACTCCCATAACCACCTTCATATCGTGTTCGATGAGTAAAATGGTAGTCCCTTTATCTCTAATACGTTTTATGAGATCCATTAGGTTGCGGGATTCCATTGGATTCATTCCTGCAGCTGGCTCATCAAGCATGAGTAAATCAGGTTCAGTGGCGAGGGCGCGCGCTATTTCCAGGCGGCGCTGGTTGCCATACGGCATAGAACTGGCTATCTCGTCGCCACGGCCTTTAAGGCCAACAAAGTCAAGATAATAATTAGCACGGTCAGCAATGGCCTTTTCCTCTTCACGCTGGAATTTGGTTCTAAGAACAGCCCTAAGAAAATTTGACTTGGTCCTGCAATGACGACCTATTTTTACGTTATCTGAGACAGTGAGATTGTCAAACAGGCGTATATTTTGAAACGTTCTTGCTATCCCCAGTGCGGTAACCGTCTCTGGTTTTTTGCCTGCAATAGAGGTTTTCTGCCCGTTAGTTGTAAATATAATTTCACCCTGAGTAGGTTTTTCGATACCTGCGACACAGTTAAAGAGGGTTGTCTTGCCGGCTCCATTAGGGCCAATGAGCCCAATAATATCACCAGCGTTGATCTTGAAGTTAATATCCCTTAATGCGTCTAAGCCACCGAAGCTTTTAAAAAGACTTTTTATTTCTAGTATGGGTTTCATTCCTTCATACCAACTGAGACCTTAATTTTTTTTCTCTTTACCTTACCACTCCTCATTTGGGCGGCAACTGCCTGAATAGGTAAAAGGCCTGCAGGTCTGTAGCGCATCATAATAACCATGATAAGTCCGAATGCAAGGAAACGCGCCTCTACTGGGAGACCGAGTACTGGAAGCATTTCACGAAGAATCTCGCTCATGGAAACTAATACAAAGGCGCCGATCATTACACCCCAAATATTACCCATGCCTCCCAATACAATCATACACAAAATCAAAAACGACTCCCAAAATTTAAACATATCGGGAGATAGGAATGTTACCCATCTGGCAAAAAAGCTTCCTCCCACAGCACCAAATGCAGCACTAATAGCAAAGGCTATAACCTTATAGCTGAGAAGGTTAATGCCACAGGATACTGCTGCTACTTCGTCATCCCGTATGGCGAACCACGCCCTTCCAAGTCGAGAATCTTGGATGCGATGCATTACAAAGATGGTTGCTAATACCATAATAATTGATAGGTAGTAGTATGGGATTTCTCCAACAAACTCCCATTTTGGACCTCCAAAAAGTGAGAAATCTATTG
>CAYMVB010000348.1:0-2904 GCA_964393665.1 uncultured Desulfobacteraceae bacterium
CTTCAGCCTATCTACCTGGATAGTAACTATTTTTTTATTATACCAGGAGATGACGCTAAAATCTATTATTCTTGAGCAAATCAGTAATTTTCCGTAAAAGTCTAGCACAGTAGAAAAAAACTCATATAAAGCTTTTTTTTCACTGCCAAGGCCCTTATTTATCAAATAGTATCTCTTTTTTAAACCCTCTCAGCGCTATGTGAATCCCGCCTTGATATATAATGTTTTTCCTTTACAGGCTTAATGTTAAAGCCTATAAACACCGTACATTTAACAGATAGCAATTCAATTATGAAACCATCCCTCATACTCGTTAACCCATGGATATATGATTTTGCAGCGTATGATATGTGGGCAAAACCGCTTGGGTTATTATATCTTGCCAGCCAGCTACGAGATAGTGGGCTGGACGTTCATATTATAGACTGCCTTGATGTTCATACTACGACCCTTAGAGACGTGAATCATCTGAAGGAACCTGTCAGGCGCAAATACGGGGCTGGAAAATTCTGGAAGGAAATTATACAAAAACCGCCTCAGTTGAAAAATATTCCGAGAAACTACAGCCGCTACGGAATACCTGAAGAATTATATAAAAGGGAATTTGCAAAGGTAAAGGATCCTGCTGCTATACTTGTTACGTCGCTCATGACCTACTGGTATCCAGGTGTGTTTGCAGCAATCCGCATCGCAAAAGAAATTCATCCTCATGTGCCCATAGCGTTAGGGGGAATATATGCGTCATTGTGCACTGAGCACGCAGAGAAATATTCCAATGCAGATATGGTCATTGCATCATCCAATAATAAGCACTATGAAAATGCCCTGAATGAGTTTTTGGCTAAATCAATACCAGGTGTAAATATTCAAAGAAGCACCAGTCCCTTTGTTCCTTACCCATCCTTTGATTTGCTTACAAAAATAGACTATATCTGTCTATTAGGCTCCATTGGTTGTCCCTTCAGTTGCCCATACTGCGCGTCTCATTATCTTAGACCCTATTTTTTACAAAGAGATCCCATAGATTTATTTCAGGAGGTTCTTTTTTGGCACGAAAAATACAAGATAATAGACTTTGCATTCTATGATGATGCACTTCTTGTTGATGCTGAAAGGCATATCTCTCTGTTTTTAGAAAAAATTATCAAGGCTGGAATTTCATTGAGATTTCACTGCCCTAATGGACTGCATGTAGCTTATATAGATAAAGAACTGGCATCACTCCTTTATCATGCCGGTTTTAAAACAATAAGGTTAGGTCTAGAGACCTCAGATGTAAATCTGCACAAAAAATTAGGCGAAAAGTTTTCAGTAGGCCAGTTTGAACAGGCTGTAATTAATCTAAAAAATGCGGGATTCTTGGGTAGCCAGATAGGTGCCTATATCCTTATGGGCTTGCCCGGGCAATCCTATAGTCAGGTTGAAGATACCATAAAATACGTCGGTAAGATTGGGGTGAGGCCGTACTTGAGTGAATATTCCCCCATTCCCCATACAAGAATGTGGGAAGATGCCGTGAATGCCTCAAGGTTTGATATAGCATCAGAGCCCCTCTTTCATAATAATACGTTAGTTCCCTGCTGGGATGGGGATGATCTTAGCAAGGTCAAAAAACTTAAAAACCTGGCTTTGTAAAGTCTTTGGGGGTCACGTCTTGAATCTTGCAAAATCAACTTTAAACCTTACCTTTTCAATTCTTCTGGCTCATTTTTGATCATGCGTTATGTTAAGCTCAATATAAGTAATGGGTGTCCTTGTAACAGCCAGCTACCAACCGTAAAACGAATCGCTTGATATTGATTCAAAAGCCCTAAAAGGGCCTGCAATTTCCACCGCAAAGCCACAAAGAACGCTAAGAGAGATTTTTTTAGCTTTCCGCTGACCCCAGAGGAATAGGCTCCGCATTCCACGGGGCGGAGGATGACGGGAAGCTAAAATCTTCGGCCCGTTGCAGTGGTCAGCTCCCCTGCGTGCCAGGAAAATATAACGGCGGTCAAAAATTTCTCCACGTAGTGCTAAATTACTATGTATACCTCTGCTAAGCAGGACCCATTCGTAGGCAATTGCTAAATGTGGGCTTGTGTAAGCCTTAGAGGATATACCTGTAGGGGTTTTTCATTCTTGACAGAAAGGCCTTTTTGATGTATAAAATAGATGTTATTCATTGATAACAAAAGAGAAAATTTGAATATTTTTGAGAACTGCAGGCGAGTAGCAGGTACCTAATTAATAGACACACGTGCAAGCGGGGAAATAACCATGGAATTCAATATTGCGTATAAAAAAGAGAACGACTGGTTTATTGGCCATATCCAAGAATACCCAGATTACGAAAGCCAGGGAAAAACGTTGGATGAATTGAAAAAAAACCTGATAGATATTTATAACGATATAGAATCTTTGGGGGTCACGTCTTGAATCTTGCAAAACCAACTTCAAACATTACCTTTTCAATTCGCTTGGATAATTTCTGGTCATTTGCAATAGCGGATGCAACCTTCCGCACTGCATGGGATACAGCTGATTCGCTGAGGTTGAATTGATCACCAATTATCTTAAGCGGTTCACTTGTAAATCGATGGCATAAGTATAGTTTTACATTTCTTGATAACCTGCTTTCTGGGAATTCTTGGCCTACCCCCTCAAAAATATCCTCCATTGTCGGCATTTTACTAAGCTTCTTTAAGGCAGGGATCTCTTTGTTTATTTTCTCCTTTTTCACAAAATCTTCTCGTACGCGTTCAATAAAATCGGTACTTCCAAGTATTGTAGAGGCAAACACTTTCTTAAGAGGGCTTTCATGATCTCTCCCATTAACAGCACTAATAAATTTCTTATACTCAATCTCAGCCTTCGATGTATTATCGCCAAAGTAGCTAAGGATAAAATCTCTCTGAAGCCACT
>CAYMVB010000349.1:0-9839 GCA_964393665.1 uncultured Desulfobacteraceae bacterium
TTTCATATCAAATCCTACAGGAAAAAGCAAGGAATAAATTTAATTTTTGTTAATAATATCAAAATATTAACCTGATTTGACTTTTTGCGAGTTCGTCAATATTGGAATGGAATAAATTTTCGGTTGTGATTGTGGTTTTATTTGATAATATCAGGTACGAATAGTAAATTGCACAGCTATTGTTAGACATCTTTAGGAATAAAAATGAGTTTTTTCTTTTACAATATAATCATTATCCCCATCTTTTTTATAGGCGGACCTCTCCTCTTTATGTATTTTTCGTATAAGGGGCTCATAGATATGCATTTTAGAGAAAGGCTCGGCCTGATAAAGAATATCCCGCCAAAAGGCCACAATAAAAGATTATTAATTCATGCCGTGTCTGTTGGAGAGGTAAAGGTAGCTGTTGCTATTATAAGGGAGATAAAAGCCCTGGGAGGAACGTATTCTCTCATCGTATCTACTACTACAAAAACCGGCAGACAAGATGCCTTAAGGTATATGCCTGATGATATTCCCATAGTGTATAACCCTGTTGATATGCTGTGGTGCGTGAAGAGATTTCTGCGTAAGGTTTCTCCAGACATATTTATTAATCTTGAAACTGAGATATGGCCAAATTTTTTGTTTATGTGCAAAAGGTATGGCATACCGGCATTCCTTATAAACGGTCGTATTTCTGAGAAATCCGTGAAAAAATACAGGCAAGTTAAACCCCTGGTACGAGATGTTTTGTCTATATTCAACCTTTTTTATATGATAAGTGATTTAGATGCACAAAGGATACTATCAATTGGGGCAGATCCTGATAAGGTATTTGTTGGAGGTAATGCAAAATATGATATACTCCTGAATGATGCGACGCCCGAGCTATCTAAAAGAATCTCTGACATATATAAAATTGACAAATCGAAGACTATTTTTATTGCCGGCAGCACCACAGATGGGGAAGAAGAAATACTCATCGAGGTGTATAAAAATCTCCTTATGGATGAGCCTGATATGATTTTGTTAATCGTTCCCAGGCATATAGAGAGGGCGTATAAGATAGAATCTATCCTCAGATCATACAGGCTTGATTATTGTCTTAGGAGCACGTTTGATGCTCGTGTCCCTGCAAATAAACAGGTTATACTTGTAGATGTCATTGGTGAGCTTTTTGGCCTGTACAGCCTGGGAAATGTAATTTTCTGCGGTGGAAGCCTTGTACCGCGTGGAGGCCATAATATTTTGGAGGCGGCCGTGTGGGGTAAGATGGTTCTTTATGGGCCATCAATGGAAAACTTTCTGGATGCAAAAAGACTTATAGAAAAGACAGGCGCGACCCTTGAAGTAAGAGATGGTGATGAATTGCTGAAAAAGGCACAATGGATAATTAAAAATCCGAAAGAGGCGGAGAGGTTAGGTAATAGGGCGAGAGAAGAGATAGGAAAAAATATTGGTTCTGCTAAGAAACACGTGAAGGCAATTGCACCGTTTTTATATGAAGAGTGAGCTGATATAAGAGCTGATGGTATAGACATTCATGGCCATAGGGCAAGGCAATTTTAAAATAATGTCGCAAAAAAATATGCCAAAGGGGCGTAAGCATAGTAATGGATATACGACGGTAAGGATTAAAGATGAAAAATGAGTCGCGGTTAATTAGACAGGCCAGGGAAGTATTACAAATTGAGGCCCAGGGGATTCTTGATTTGGTGGAAAAATTAGGATCAGAGTTTGAGCGTGCTGTCGAAATTATTTTTAAAAGCAAGGGAAGGGTAATCATGACTGGAATAGGCAAGTCAGGCATAATTGCCAGAAAGATAACCGCCACGCTCAACAGCACGGGTACGCCATCACTATTTCTTCATCCGTCTGAGGCGGTCCATGGAGACCTGGGTGTTGTCACCGCTCATGATATTGTTGTAGCCATTTCAAATAGCGGCTATACAAAGGAATTATCCAGTTTGATACCTATTTTCAAGGCCATGGGCATGAATATTATTGCCTTTACAGGTGACCCGGAATCAACACTGGCTAAGGAGAGTGATATTTGTATAAATGTGGGCGTGGAAAGAGAGGCATGCCCCTTAGGCCTTGCCCCTACAACCAGCACAACTGCTGCATTAGCTATGGGCGATGCACTGGCAGTTGCTCTTATAAACCGAAGGAATTTTAATAGGGGAGATTTTAAAAGGTTTCATCCAGGTGGCAGCTTAGGGGAGAGGCTTTCATTTAGTGTTTCGGATTTTATGCTGAAAGGTGAACAGGTACCAATAATTTCTCCAAAGCAGAATGTGGAAGAGGCAATCCTTGAAATAAACAACAAGGGTTTAGGTGCATGTCTGATAGTTGATGAAAACCATGTTTTGCTTGGTATTGTTACAGATGGTGATATTAGACGTTCTTTGTTGAAATGGAAGGATATAATGAAGTTAAACGTTTGTCAAATAATGTCAGCCCCTCCGAAGATGATTGATATAGAACGAAAGGCAGGTGATACCGTAGAATTGATGGAAAAAAATGAAATTACCGTGCTGCCCGTAGTTGATAAGACTAAAAAGGTTAAGGGAATTGTTCACCTTCATGGGCTGTTGGGTGGAAAGAGGTATAACAAATGAAACATATCGAAGCGCCTAAAGGAATGATAGTTGATCTCATAACACCATTGTCAGAAAACGGGGATCTTGATATAAAGGGGCTTGATGCAATCTTGAATAGGCTGTTACCCCATTGCTCAGCTATACTTTTGTCAGGACCAAACATGGGAGAGGGTAGGGCACTCAAGGAAGATATCAGGAGAAAATTGTTTGAACGTGCTTTAACCTCTGTCCAGGAAAAGATTCCATTATTTTTTTGGATTACGGAAAAAACGACGGAGAATTTAGAGGCTCTGCTTGCAAGCCTTGAGGATACCATACATTCTTTTCGTTACGAGGGGCAGATATTTTGGGTTGACTCACCCCTGTACTATCATAGCAATAGAGACCTTGCAGATTACTATGGATCTCTTGTATCTAAAACAAGGTATCCATTTATCCTCTACAACGATCCAGATCTTATCAAATTATTGCATAAATCCATAAAAAGGAATAACATCCGCACAAATATAATAAAAGATTTATGTAAGATTGATCATATCAAGGCATTAATTTTCAAAGGCTCTCTCGCAAGGGTCCATAATTACCAGAAATCCCTTTCCAACGTGGCAGGCTTTAGGATTTATGATGGAAATGAGATACGTTTTTTAGACCACCCCAGTATGAATGGCGTACTTTCCATGGGGGCAAACATTGCACCAGGATTATGGAACAGCGTAGTAAGGTCATCAATAGGTTCTTTGCAAGACGATGATCGTGTGGATTATAATATCAATCAGATGTTGAAAAGCGGTGCTCTGCTCAGAGATCTCTTCAAAATGTATAAGAAAAACCCTGTATGGGTTATGAAAAATACCCTATTTGACTTAAAGCTCATCTCCTCCCCTGCATGTGCAAGCGCGGTTGAAATGATTGATGAGCAACAAACCCTTACCTCATTCCTTTTGGAACATAGCATAGCCTAATTTGCTGAATCAAAGACGATAGCAGTTAGAGCTAGTTTTTTTTGCAGTGCCCATGAATCCATTGACCACTCGGTGTATGATGGCCAGACACCCAGTGGTACCCTATAGGGCAACGTCTTATAGCCCTTGGGGCGCAGGACAACAAAAGGCTAAAGATACATACGCATAAGAATAATGTAAGAGAAAATTTTTTTAATCTGAGCATATTTCGTCCTCTTTTAATAGCACGTGTTTACTCTGACGTGCCTTCATTGGCCGCTTCATCCTCCTCGGCTTTTTTATAAGCGAGCTTGGAAACAATAATACTTATTTCATAAAGAACGATAAGTGGGAGGGCCATCATTGCCTGTGTTGCGACATCCGGAGGCGTTAAAATTGCTGCTGTTACAAATGAACCCAGTATAGCAAATTTGCGGTTTTTTTTCATCAGACTTGGATTAATCAACCCGATCTTTGATAAAAAAAACACTGCTACAGGCAACTCAAAAACAAGGCCAAAGGCTAAAAGCAGGCGAGTAGAAAAGGAAAAATACTGTTTAACCGATGGAAGGGCCTGAACATTTTCTGTTGCAAGGCCTATAAAGAATTTAAAGCCATAAGGAAAAACAACGAAATAACCAAAGAGTGCACCTGCAGCAAATAACATACTGGAGAATACGACAAAAGGGACAAGATATTTTCTTTCTTTCTGGTAAAGTGCAGGGACTATAAACATCCATGCTTCATAAAATAAAACCGGCAGCGCCAATAGTATTCCTGCAATTAAGGCTACTTTTATATAGGCTATAAACATCTCCGGAAGATTTGTAAAGATTAGGGAGCTTTCAGGGGGCAGGACTTTCTCCAGGGGCATAATAAGCAGGGAGAAAAGCCTTTTTGAAAAAATATACGAAAAGATAAAGCCAATACCTATAGCTATAGCACAGACAACCAGTCGCTTTCTTAACTCTTCTAAATGCGCCATAAATGGCTGTTTATCATCCTTAATCATGGTCATTTGAAGGCACTTTTTGCTCTTTCTTTTTAGCGGGGGCAGGTAAACTTTTTTCTTTTTCATGATTCACAGCAGGGGTATCATGTATACCGCTAACAGAGTCAGCGATTTCATCTTCCATCCCTTTTATTTCATTTCCTATGTCGTCAAGATTAAGGTTTTCTTTTATTTCATTGGTTGCCTTTCTAAACTCTGCCATTCCTTTTCCCAATGCCCTGGCAATACTTGGTAATTTTTTAGGCCCCAAGATAATAAGGGCAATAACAAGGACAATAATCAATTCCGGCATCCCTATGCCAAACATGGATAACCTCCATACCTAAAGTAATAGCTTTTCACTGAATTTTTGAGAGGCAAAGTTTTAAGGACTAAAAAGTAGTTACAATGTATTTAATGGGGGCCAGTTACAGTGCATATAAACTAGTTGCGTACAAGCATCTATACAGGCCTAATCATTGCTATCTCATCGCAATTAGGAAATTTCGGGCATGTAATACAGTCAGCCCAAATCTTGTGGGGCAAAAGTGCCTTCTCTATTTCCTCAAACCCTAAATCTACGAAAAATTTCTTTCGTAATGTCAATGCAAATACCCTTGATAGGCCAAGCTCAACAGCCTCTTCAAGACATTTCTTGACAAGTTTCGTCCCGATACCATGATTTTGCGCATGTTCAATAACAGACAATGATCTTATTTCACCTAAATCCTCCCAAGAGACTATCAAGCTGCATATTCCAGATAAATTTCCATCCTCCTCATCGCTTTCCTCAACATAAAAATCTCTAATATGCTCGTAAAGGTCAGCTAGAGAGCGGGGCAACAATATATCTTGTTTTACATAATAGGACAAGATAGTATGGATAGTGCGTACGTCGTGAACTGTTGCCTTTCTTACCATAGTATAATCCTAATTATTCTGTTTGGGTTTTATTATAAAAGGGCTAAAACCTTCCTTGTCAGACAGGCGTTTTGCGTGTTTTTTTGCCTCTTCTAATGTTGAAAATGGGCCGCAACGCACTCTGTAGTAAGATTCACCCTTAACCGAAGTTTGGTAATAGTAGGCAGGGTAACCCAGGTTTATTAATTTTTTTACCATATCTTTACTGTCATCTATACCTTTAAGGGCTGCAACCTGAATATTATAATTTTGAATCCTCTCCCTTATCCTTTTAATTTTCTCTTCAGCTGTTACTAAGTCTTCCTTTTTATCTCCTTTGTCAGGGGCAAGGGAAGGCGTTTCAGGTTTCGGCTTTTTCTCATTTTCTACAGGCTCTAAGAGTTTTTTATCCTTTGCGATTTCTTTTTTCTCTGTAAGTTCCTTATAAAATGTTAGTTCCTCTTCTTTTATTGGCATCACGCTTTTAGACGGAGTCATCTCTTCATTGCCTGCTTCTTTCGGCCCTAATGTTGCTATTTCTTTTTGCTTAACCGCTGTAAGGCTATCGACAGCATCATTGAGTAAACCTCTGCTAACTATAATCCCCAATGTGAATATCCATAAAAGAACGAAAAGGAATGCCAGAGAGATGAAAATTATGTGCTTCATTGTAAGGCCAATCATATATTTTTTGGCCAATTTTTTTGGAATCGATCTTCTGTTAGCCATACTTTCCTTTTACATTTCCTCCGGCGCGTTAACGCCTAAGAGCCCAAGGCCATTCTTGATAACTATTTTGACGGCCATTGACAAAGAAAGCCTTGCCATGCTTAAATGTATGTCTTCGATAACTATTCTATGTTTATTATAATACCTGTGAAAATTTCCAGCAAGCTCTGCCAGGTAATATGTAAGCCTATGGGGTGCTAAATCAACAGCAATCTCTTCTACCAGAGAAGGAAACTCAGCTATCTTTCTTATCAGGGAAAGCTCCTCTTCCGCGTCCAGGAGTAAAAAATAGTGCCTTGGATCTTCTGGAAGCTTAAGACCCTGTTCAGCCGCCTTTCTAAAAACACTGCATATCCTTGCGTGGGCATATTGTACATAATATACTGGATTTTCACTATCCTTTTTTTTAGCGAGGTCTATATCAAAATCAATAGGCGAATTATTGTCTTTGCTCAAAAAGATGAACCTTACCGCATCTACGCCAACATTATTGACAAGCTCACTTAGGGTGACATATCTGCCTGTTCTCTTGGACATCTTTACCTCTTGCCCGCCTTCCCATAGCCTGACCAACTGAATCAATAGTACATCTAACCAATTTTCAGGAATGCCCTCTGCCTTAGTCGCGGCCTTCATCCTGTCAACATAACCATGGTGATCTGCGCCCCAGACATTTATTACCCTTTTAAATCCCCTCTCCCATTTATCAAAATGGTAGGATATGTCTGTGGCAAAATATGTCAGTTCGCCATCATTTTTTTTAATAACCCTGTCCTTATCGTCACCGAATAAAGAGGTCTTTAACCACAGGGCACCCTCTTTTTCATAAAGCAACCCTCTTTGCTCGAGTACCTTAATGGTAGTATCGATTTTTCCAGATGAGTAAAGCTCGCTTTCTTTATACCAGAAATCAAAATTTATCCTGAAATTAATAAGATCTTCTTTTATCCCCTCCAGTATTTTTTCCTTACAAATATCAGACAATAGATTAGTGGCTGTGTCATAGTCAAGGTCTTCCAAATTTGTTTTATTGGAAACCTCTATGGCTAAATCCTTAACATAATCTCCTTGGTAACCATTATCTGGAAATGGATAGGTTGGATCATCAAGCTGTTTCCATCTACTGTAAACTGATTCTCCCAGTATTTTTACTTGACGCCCCCCGTCATTTATATAAAATTCCCTCCTTGCGTCATAACCGCAGAAGCCTAATACCCGGCATAAGGAATCTCCAAGGGCTGCTCCTCTTCCATGGCCAAGATGAATAGGGCCTGTGGGGTTTGCGCTGACAAATTCTACCATTATTTTTTCATTTTTACCAAGGTTGCTTGCCCCATATTTATCGCTGAGGGCGATGACTGTACCAAGAAATTCGTACCACTTCTGTTTTTCGATAAAAAAATTTATGAAACCAGGGCCGGCTATTTCTGTTTTTGAAATCAAGTTATCCCTATCTTGCAAGTGCTCTATAAGTACCTCCGCGATCTTTTTAGGAGAATTTCGTTGTGCCCCGGCAATTATCATTGCTAAGTTTGTGGCAAAATTCCCATGCCTTGGATCGGCTGGAATTTGAATAACAAAATTTGGGTCAGGCATCTCTTTTAAATAACCTTCTTTAATGGAGAGTTGCAATGTGTTTTGAAGAATTTTTTCTATTCTTTTTTTCATTGGTCTGTGTCCTTGCCGCTGTATAATAAAAAAATAGCCTAAATAAGCAGGCTACGTTTCTGAGTTTATTTTTTTTCAGGGAATACTAAAAATTTGATTTATTAATCAAGATTATCTACCAACCAATGTAACGTATTGTGATATTAATATCAAGGATATAGTGAAGGATTCCATCAGGTAACGAGAAAATCGCACGTCTGCTATTTGACCTGCAATAATGAAACATAGAGACGGCTAACTAATCTTTAAGAAAATGCGTGTTCCTGTTCATTAAAGTAGCTTCTAACGATTGGGCAGATAGATTCAGGAGGCTTAACCGAATATGACTCTTTGTGAAGGACCTGAAGATAGGAACGATCACTATTGCCTATCGCCCTGGGGAGAAGGCGCGGGCAAATTTTGGCATTTATCCTGAAGTCATTGGCATTTTTTATGGAATATATGGAGATGTTAAAGGAAAACAGTCTCTCTCCCGCCATATAATTAAAAATTCTTGAAAGCCCCTTGAGAAAATCCAGCAGTTCACCTCTATCTATTTCAGCGAAAGAATGATGTTTTTTAAAAATACACCAAATATCAGGAAGAAAGGTTTGCGAAACGTAGCTCATAACCCAGAAGGTGCATCTTGTTTCTCCAATATATCGATCTCCATGTTCTTTTTCCGACGTCATGAAATCTTGCCAAAAATCACTGTTGTTCTCAAGTTCATACTTCTTGCACCCCTCAATCTGCATCTTATGATAGTTAGTAGGGTTATAACCACAATTAACCTGAAGGTGAGGGTGAATAAGGCTGGATCCAGATTGAGGCATGTAATTCCAGTTTACATAAAAGTATTCTACCTTAGGATCAAAGCCAATGACTCTTTTAATAAATAAAATTGCGGCCCAAAAGGAATCGCTCATTTTTTGTGGCGTTAAGTCCTCTATGCCTATGTAATGTTCCTTAGACATTATGCAAACAGCTGCGTATTTATCGAACGGGATAAAATTTGGTATTAACGTTGCATCGCCAACCTGTATTCTGCCCTCGGGCACAAGCTCTTTTGGAAACATAGGTGTAGAACTTCCAAGTGTTTCAGGACAAAACGGACAAGGCATGTTCTCAGATTTCTTGATTATCTCCTTAATGTCAGGTCTTTCCGGATTATTATACGGAAGATTAAAAACCCTTCCTGTTTCACCTGTTAAAGGATCACGACGCACCTCAAATGAAACATCTTCTCGCTGAAAATTATGTAAAGGGTTTAGAAGCGTAGAACTATCTTTTATGCTTTTTAAATTTATGCTCACCTGTTATTTACCTTAGATACATTATTTTGATTTGTGAAAAGGTTCTTTAGATAAAAACATGTAAATTTGCGCACCATGAAGCCAATTTCCCAATTCTTAGGGTTGCGCAAAGGTCTCACCTGTGTCCTATTAGGGCACGCGGAAAAATAAATTCCACCAGGCTCGTTCAATTTTATCAGTGTTGTTTGGTGTACCATTCGAGCGTTGCCTTTATTCCATCGACAAGCGATGTCTTCGGTTGCCAGCCGAGTCCGGTTCGTGCCTTCTCAACAATTAAGCAGCTTTTTGTAATATCACCAGGTCTCGCAATCGCCCGCCTTGGGTTAGAAAGATTATCATCAAGGTCCCCTTTGATGGTTTTTATTGAATTAAAGATCACATGAAAAAGGTTTAGAGTGGTAGTTTCCATTCCTGTGGCAATATTATATTTTTCGTTTTCTCCATGATCAAGGGCACAGAGGTTTGCCTCAACAATATCCCCCACAAAACAGTAATCTCTTATCATGCCGGAAGGGTTTTCCGGAAAATGATAGAGGGTGCATTCTCTGTTGTGCATAAGAAGATTCATAAATATTGAAACGACGCCTGCCTCGCCATTTGGTATTTGTCGCGGCCCGTAAATATTAGAATACCGGAGGATAGTATAGTCTATTCCCCATTGATGGTGATAATAGTAGAGGTAATGCTCGGAGGTCAGCTTTGTAATAGCGTAAGGCGAAAGGGGGTTAGGCGG
>CAYMVB010000350.1:0-4938 GCA_964393665.1 uncultured Desulfobacteraceae bacterium
CCATCCTGAAGGCAACCGGCCCTTTCAGCCCAGGGTAAATCCCAAAGAAGTCGAATATGGCCGAGCCCCTGCTAAAACCATGAGACATGATATGAACATGTGCTGAGCCCCAGGGTATTATCTCTCCATTTTTCCATACGTGAAGGTGTTCAAACATGTAATTCTTTCCCTATTTCTTGATTATTATTTATTTATATTTTATATCAATTATTCTCCAGATCTGGCCCGTATACTAGTATGTCTTGCAAGAATGAGCAAGGGGTCAAAGTAAGGCACCGTAACATCTTCCTGCGTTAAACACAATGGGATCTCTGTGCACCCGGCAAGAATACCTTCCGCTCCGGAATCTATCAATTTCTTTGCTACAAAGCTAAGTTCACCTTGGAGCTTTTCCTTATTCACTCCTGCCTTTATCCCATAAATCGCCCGCATAACCTTTTCTTGATCACGCTCTGAGCATACTATGCATGTTAGACCATCCATACTCATTCTTTTTTGAAATATCCCGCTTTTTACTGTGCCGCTGGTGCCTATAAGCCCCAGATTTCTTATCTTGGGACGATATTCAGATATATCCTCTTCCACGGTATCCAGTATAGATAGAATAGGCAGCCTGGTTTCCTTCCTGAGCTCGTTCAAAAAATAGTGGGCTGTAACGCAGGGAATAACAATAAAATCAGCGCCGGCTCTCTCCAAACTCTTACACCCCTCTGCCAAAAAAGGCAATGGCGATTGCCCATTATTTAGTATCGCCTCCGTGCGATCCGGAACCTTAGGGTTACTGTAAATAATAACATGGAGATGTTGTTGATCAGACTTTGCAGGCGTATTACTTGTCAGCTTAGAAAAAAAATCAACGGTTGCCTCTGGCCCCATACCACCCAAAATCCCAACAACCTTTTCCTTTATCTCCTTCTTTTTATCCATAGTAATGAACAATCCCCAAGAGTCATTCAGCCAATACTTTTAGCAGCAATTTTATCTATGGCACAAGATTATGAGCCTATATATAGCATAACATCAATCATGTCCAAAAAAAACTTTTTCCTGATGGCGTATAACAATTGAGATCGGCGAATTGGCTTCATAAGATGCGGTTATATAAGCCTTGATATTCAGGCAGAATGAATTTTACAGCGATAAGGATATATATATTGCCTCAAATATAAATTTCTATTAAACTGATTCATATTTCATTTATTCAGCAACTAAGACATGAGGAACAGACTGATATCACTATAACAATGCATATGTCGTTAGGTTTTCTCAATAGTATTCATACGTTGTATATCAACCAGGCCTATCAAGGCAGTAATTTTATAATCTTTGTGGCTTAGTGCCCCTGGCCCAGACCTGGCTTTGCAAAGTAGTTATGTGATATAAAATCCTTGAAAAATCAATAACCAATATACAATATCCCAATAATGTCGCGCCAGGACAGGCTTTGTGGCAATATACCCGAGCAGTTACTTTATATTTCTATACGTATTTCTAAAAGCAGATATATGCTATGCCCGTAAACGAAGAAAAGATTTACAATACAGTTATATCACAAATAAATGCAATAAAAGACAATTCCCTGAAGTTTATCTTCTCCCTTGAAAACTCACCTTATCTTAATAGTACGGCAATAAATACATCTTTCCAGGAAGAATGGGAGATAATTACTACATTATACAAACAGAAAGAATTCGCAGAAAACGTCGCTTCAATTCTTTTCCCAAAAAAACCCTATGAATTGGGCATAATTAAAAAGCTTCAGAAATTATCCAATGACCTGGCAACCCAGCGCTCGTATATATTTTTAGATATCTGCATTTCAAAAATTCTGCTTGATATTTCGCGGATGTATAAAAAACTCGTCTCCCCCCAGCTCATTGTCGAGTTATTAAATATTTACAAACTCAGGGTCCCGGAGTTTCTAATAATTGCAGAACCTTTATTCCAGATTATTTTAGAGAGAGATACCTGCTTTAGCCACATTATCAAATCCAATGCCTGTGCAGTCCTTGTTAATAGCTATGAAAGCGAGGCGCTTTTTACATTCATAGTAGCCGACTCCGAATTAAAATTTGGACAAAAACACATACTTTTTCAGAGCCTTACCGCATTTCAAAAGATATATCGAAAACTTCTTGAGCTACATATCGGTCTTCCTGAGAAAGATAGCATAAGCCGGAAATGGTTTGGAATTTCCTTTAGCAATTTAAAACAAAAAGGAGAACTGAGGGATAGCCTTTCTAACCTGGCAAAAACCCTTATCAGATACCTTAAAAAAAAGCAAAAGTCAGAGGCAACCCAACTTGGCCGTTACCTTGTGCTTCGCTTCAATAATGAAGATATACTCAGGGTAACCTTTTATGAAATAACCAGGGACCCTAAGCTTAACAACACCGGCCCGTTAGCAATGTTTATCTATGCTCAACTCTATAAGATCATGCAGGAATTCCGCAAGAATTATATCTCACAAACGGTGGACTCAGAGGTTACGCAGGCATTATATAAAAAAGAGACTGAAAACATTGCGGCGATGCATTTAGTTACCGTAGGAAAGGTTCCGGCTCATATTATCTTAAAAGGTCTCCCAAAGAGGAAACGGCCTGCAAAAATTTACCCTGTGCTTCCAGAATTAATGAAAATATTAGATAGATTCAACCTAAATGCCATTTTTGAACTTTATCCTATACCCGAGATCTCACAAGAAATTGTACTTAATCTCTCAAATATTGCGGACGAGATGGATTTTGAGCCTGATGAGCTATTTTATTTTATCGCGTATATGGAAAACCTTCTCTTTTTCCTGCAGGAGCTGGAGGAAATGGATATTTCGATAGAAAAGGACCCATTCTATGGAATCATCAAAAACCCTTATCAGCTTAAATCCCTTAACCTCATCCGAGAGGATATGTACTTCGGTTCAACTGGCCTTTGGCACCAAAACACGGTGCCCCCAAGTGTCATAAGATGCGTTAGCCCAAATGCAATACCTAATTGCCTGGGTGTGAAAGAGCGTCACATATTTACACGCATTTCATTATTAACAGGCGGTTTCAGGGGAAGCCCATTTGATTTAGACAGCACCAATAGGTATGACTGGGACGAAGAGCCGGAAAAATGTATATTCCGATCAGGCTACTTCCAGGTTTCCATCCCAAACGATATTCAACAAAGATGGGGAGAAACCCAAAGAATCCAGAAGGACATACTCAAGGGTCTGATAAATCAAAAACAGTGGAATTAACACGAAACCAAGTAAGGAATTGCACTACGATATTTCATCGAGATCCAAAAGAAGAGAAAAGGTCATTTTTTCTACCCTTCCTGAATTTAGACAAAATGTATTGCAGTGACTACTCTATTCATCCTTTCTGATCTTAGCTAACTTTAGAAGAGAGAGAACTATAGTGTACCATCCAAGGCTTAGCGGTAATCATTATGAAATGGGGCGTAAAATGGGAACCATTTTTAAGAAAAATAGTGCCCGGTTCGCTATTAAACTCGACCCATTTCAAAGCAAGCATGGTAAAGAATGCGCAGCATTATTAAAAGTACATTTTCCTGAAGCTGCAGAGGAAATTCAAGGTGTTACCGATACAATCGGATTTGATAATGACGTATTTACAGCGTGGATGATGTGCATGGGAAGCTGCCTTGATATCAACAATGGGCATTGCATTGAAGTCCGGGGGTGTACGGCCTTTAGTTTTGTAAATCACAGTCAAATCTATCATGCTCGAAATAACGATTTACCGCCCTTTCTGAGGGATATAAGTAAAAGTATCTATTATAGGCCTCAAAATGGGAACAGCTTTATCCTGAATACCTCATCGTTTATCAATGGCGAGGAGGGAATCAATAATTATGGGCTCATCGCCGCTATGACCTTTGTCCTTCCCAAATTAGATGAAATTAAACCGGGGTTTAACTCACTCTTTTTGGTGCGTTATGTTCTTGAAAAATGTAAAACCGTTGAAGAAGCAATTCGTGTTTTAGGAAAACTTCCTATCGCCTCAAGCTGCAATATAATTCTAACAGACAAAATGGGAAACATGGTTGTCGCAGAATGCAATCCGCTAACAATAAACCTTCGATACCCTGAAAAAACCAAGACGGGAGAAAGCTTTATTATCAGTGTAAACCACTTCACATCAAAAGAGATGTGGAAACATGATGCGAGTAATCGAGATGTTTTTTTCTCTGAGGCCAGGTATCAAACAGCCTATAATGCATTGAAAGATGCTGACTGTATCGATGGAGTTGAACACGCTAAAGCTATACTCAGCGGAAAACATGGGTTTATGTGCCAATACACAAAGCCATTAAACTTCGATACCATATGGTCGTCTGTGTTTGATATTTCCAATAAAAAAATACACAGGGCGGAGGGTAACCCATCAAGAACAAGATTCAAGGAAGATACTCGATTATTTGAGGCGTCAGGGCGTTAAAACATCCCAAGATGGTGAAAATATACAGGCACACAGCAATAATGGCAATGTTGCCCACTATTTTTCCCGCATTATTGACTTGCGGCTGACAAATAAGGAGAAATCATGGCAACAATAAACCTCGCCTTTAAGCGTCTATTCAAGCATACGGGATTTATCTTGATACTGGCTGTTATTATTGGCCTTTCCTTCAACCAGGGCGCGTCCTGGATAAGACACGCGGTAACCCCGATACTCGGCCTGGTCATGACCCTGTCTCTGCTCAGTATCTCTACCGAAACTTTCAGGCAATTCAGGAAATTGCTGAGGCCTATGCTGCTGGCAATCGCCTTGAACTTCATTGTCCTTGGCGGTACATTTATTGGGCTGTCCACTCTGATTATTCACGACCACGAGCTGTGGACAGGATTTGTCTTAATAGCGGCGGTTCCTCCGGCTGTAGCCGTCATACCTTATACCTATACTTTAGACGGCAACACCAGCCTTTCAC
>CAYMVB010000351.1:0-11251 GCA_964393665.1 uncultured Desulfobacteraceae bacterium
TCAAAATCAACATCACCCTTGAGAATAGCAATCTTTTTACCTGTTTTCTCGCTGATCTTCTCACCCACCCGATTTACACCAACATCAATAACGCACGCACCAGATTTTATCCATTCAGGTTTAACCAGATCAGGCACACCTGCTGCCACTATCAGGATATCAGCCCGCTTGCAGTGAAAGGCCAGGTCTTTTGTTCTCGTATGTGCTATTGTTACCGTGGAATTAGCACGTGGACCCTTTTGAAGCATTATATTAGCAATAGGCTTCCCAACTATATTAGATCTACCTACTACTACAACTTCAGCACCTTCAGTCTCTACACCGGATCTTACAATGAGCTCCTGAATACCAGCCGGTGTGCAAGGAAGAAATTTTGCCTCATCTCCACCTATCATCAATCTACCGACATTTACAGGATGAAAGCCGTCAACATCCTTATCAGGGTCAATGGCATTAAGTATCTTCTTATCGTCAATATGCTTTGGCAATGGGAGTTGCACAAGGATCCCATGTATTGAGTCATCCTTGTTATATTTATCAACAAGGTCAAGTAAATCCTTTTCCGATATATCATCAGGTTGATTGTCCTGAACCTCTTTAAAGCCTAAACTCTGTGCCGTTTTTATCTTAGAGGTAACATAAGAAATAGAAGCAGGGTTCTCGCCAACTAAAATAGTTACAAGCCCTGGTACAACGCCATGTTCATTTTTAATCTTATCTACCTCATCTTTTAGCTCTACCAAAATTTCATCTCTTACTTCCGTGCCTTTAATTAGTTTTGCCGTCATAGTAAACTCCTTCTTTTAGTTAAAATAGGTCATGTAAAATTATTTTTATATTTATTTGATTAGCCAGATAACATAAGTTACTATAAATATCAAATCTAAAATGAAAAACCAACGTAAACAAACAGAAAATCATGAATTGCAAAGGGCAATTTTTTTCAACTAACGCCTCCATATCCTTATATGGTGCCTTACAATGCCTTATGAGCCTTGTTTTTATCATAAAAAAGATGAATTATGGAAAATCCTCCTGGAATTATTACAATAACAACTGATTTTGGACAAGCTGATCCATATGTAGCCATCATGAAAGGGGTAATCCTTACGATAAATCCCCATGTAAAACTCGTAGACATAACACATGAAATTCCAGCAGGTTCAATCCAGACTGGGGCCACAATCATAAAAGAGGCCTATACATGGTTTCCCAAGGGAACAATTCACCTGTGCGTAATCGATCCCGGAGTAGGTGGAAATAGAAGACCAATTTTAATATCAGCAGACAATCACTTTTTTGTAGGCCCTGATAACGGTCTATTCTGGCCTATACATGAGTTAAAAGCTGATATAAAGATTATTAATCTTACTGAAAGAAAATACTGGCTAACCGATGTAAGTTCTACGTTTCACGGAAGGGATATATTTGCTCCGGTTTCTGCTCATCTCTCGCTTGGCGCTCGCCCATCTCTTTTCGGAGAAACAACTTCAAACCTAACAACCTTGAGCTATCCTGCGCCCTACGAAAAAAAAGGTAGGCTTGTTGGTCATGTGATAAGGGTAGACAACTTTGGTAATCTTATTACCAATATAACGGAGCAAAGATTAAAGGCATTTACTGCATCAAAAGACTTCGTTATTAAGGTTGCCGGGATTACGGTAAGGCAAATAAGCCACTCTTACCATGATGTTTCAAGGGGAAATTCTTTAGCCCTTATCGGCAGCTCAAATTGCTTAGAGATAGCAATAAATATGGGAAGGGCCTCACGTCATCTTAATAATAAAAATAATCGTGTGACAGAGGTAGTGATTGAAAAATAGCCTACGAATGACAAAAATCAAAAGGATACTCCATTAAAACCATAACCTATGCGGTAATGCAGATCTTTATTGACAGTTTTTTATCGTATCCTGAAAAGTAATAATAGTCATAACCAAAAAGTTATACTCTTCTTATTCTTGTCTTCTCTTTAATCCTTTGTATATGCCCCCTTCCTAAGCCTTTAACCTCGCAGCCAAACTCAAAAAGGGCTTTTATTTTATCATCATCAAGTATACCAAAACAGTCTACTACCACAATAGGTCCGCCTGCCATATCAACAATATCCTCTGCCTTCAGCTCCAAATATTCCTTATGCCTGACAGCCAAAACTACTGCATCTGAGCCTCTAACAGCATCCTTTATTGTTGGTGATATCCTTAAATCCTTAAGATGCTCCTGGTTCCTAAAGAACCTTGACCTGCTCTCCCCTATCGCAGGATAAGAATCCTGACTCTCAAATTCCCACCAGTGATCAATATATGGATCATGGACGCTGATTTCCCCCCCCATTTCCGTAATTTTTCGTACAATCAATTCTGAGCCACTGTACCTTGAATCTCCTACATCTTCCCTGTAGGATGCCCCTAGAATCGCAATCTTAGAGGCAGCAACTATCTTTCCCATATTACGCAGTGCATCCCTCACCAGTTGTGCTGCATGAAGCGCCCTTGTATCATTTATGTTTATCGCCTCAGGGGTAATCTTAAATATATCGTCTTCAAAGCCAAGAAGGTGCTTATATGCCCATATACCCAATCCCCCATCCTTTGGCAGACAATAACCGCCAATGCCTGGCCCCGGGAATATAATATTATCGTGAGTTGGCCTAACCTTAATCGCATCTATAACCTTAATTAAATCAATGCCGTTTGTCTCAGCAAAAAGACTCCATTCATTTAAAAAGGCAAGGATAGTAGCCCTATAGCTGTTTTCAACAATCTTGCACGTCTCACTTTCAATGGGTCTATCTAAAACCTTGAGCGGGTATTTTTCAACATCAATAACCTCGCTCAAAAAATCTATGGTCTTTTCCTTACTCTCGTTATTTATGCCGCTACAGACTCTCCAAAAATTTCTTATCGAGCGCACATACTCCCTGCCAGGCATTACCCTCTCAAACGAATGAGCTAAAAGAGGATCCTTCTTAATACCCCGCCGCTCAAAGCCCTTCTTTATGATAGGATATGCAATATATTCAGTTGTTCCAGGTGGAACTGTAGTTTCAACAAGAACCAGGCAATTCGGGTCGATTAATTTGCCAATAATCCCAAAACTTTCTTCAATTGCACCCATCTCAGCGTGACCGCTGTAAAGATTCCCCAGTTCATTCTTTATAAAATCACACTGCACATCAAGAACAAGGATATCAGCAAATTTTAAGGCATCATATGAGAATGTGGCTGTAAGCGTCTTCTTTTCTAAGACACATTCACGTATAATTTGAGCAACTGCAGGGTCTTCTGCATTAACTGGAGAAATTCCCCTATTGAATAATGGAATCTTCCAGTAGCTCCTGGAACTTGGTCTTTGCATGCCTATTACAAATTTATTAGGTTTTTTTGTACCCTTATCCACGCTGTCTGCGACAACGGCGGCCATAACTGCGCCCACGAAACCAAGCCCCATTACCACTACTATTGTGTGGTCTCTATCCTTTTCTTCCTTGACAATTGCTGCAAGCCTTTCGTATTCTTTTTTGTAATCATCCTCCTGTGGAAGACTAAATACTTCGCCTCCAGGACTTATTGAATGCTCCACTACCCCTCCTTTTATTAAATTACATAAAATCTCTCTCCAATCTAATTACTTAAACGATATTCTTTTTCATAATCATGCATCACATTTCATATGAGAGATTGAAAACATCACGAAGTCATATACAGCAATTTCAAAAAATACTATTGCCAACGTACCCTGCTTCAATATAACTAAGGTATTAAAATTCAGCCAATTTTTCCATTAGCTCACCTGTCACTTCTTCAACACCCTTTTTCCCATCCAATTCTATGACAGAAGGAGTTCCGTTATTTTTGGATAAGCCCTTAAAAAAATTAATAGCTGCCATTGTCCCTTGTTTCGAATCAAAATAAATTTCATGTCTCTTATCAATTGCGGCCTCATCCTGATCATCTTCCCGTGTTTTCAAAAGACCGCCACATATCCTGCATCGGTCACCATTTGGTTTTATGGCCTCTATGTTTATGTTGTTAGGATGGTTATTATCATTAACACATATCCTGCGACCCATTATCCTCTTTTTAGCTATTTCCCTATCCAGATTGATTTCAATAAGTACATCTACACTCATACCTTCATTTTCTAAGGCCTTGTTCAGGCTTACGGCCTGCTCAAGATTGCGAGGAAATCCATCCAGGAGCCAACCACTGGTGCAATCAGGCTTCTTCAGTCTATCAAGAACCATTGGTATAGTAATTTCATCTGGAACTAATTCCCCCTTATCAATAAAGGCCTTAGCCTTTTCACCAAGATCAGTCCCTCCAGATATATTTTCCCTAAAAATAACACCTGTCTCAATATGGGGCACGCCCTTTTTTTCCTTTATAATCGCACCTTGAGTCCCCTTTCCACTTCCATTCGGCCCAAATAACACTATATTCATAATCTTTCTCCTTTTAACACAGTAACAAGCATTTCCGGAAAACGCACCACCCTGTTGTATCTGTCTAAACATGCGTGGATCGTATGGCCGCGAACAATTAATTCCTCCCCGCTGTAGATATCATAATCAAACTTAGCACTAGCCCTTTTTACAAAACCTATAGCTGTCTCGATCCTCAAAAGATCATCGTACTTCGCAGATTTTATGTAATTCAGCTTGGTCTCTGTTGCCGGTAAAAAAAACCCTTTTTTTTCAACCTCTTTGTAATTTAAGCCTGAATCCCTTAAAAACTCTGTTCTACCTATCTCAAAAAACCTTAGGTAATTCGCGTAATATACAATGGCCATAGAATCACAATCACCATAAATAACCCTATAATATGTTTCATTTTTTAGTTTTTGCATTCAAATTGTCCTTGACGAGTATGCCCCTCGTTTTATCTGCCTAATCTTGAATGAAGATAAAAATATTGCTGAAAGACAAATGCAGATACAACTACATTGCTGATGAAAAATTTTACTAATCTCAGTTTTTTAAATACCTTTTCAATTCATCTTTAAATTCATCATACAAGTGAACAGCAGGAAAATGGTTAAATTCACTCTTTATCTTATCCGGCGGTCTAAACAGGATTCCCTTGTCTGCCTCATTTAGCATGGTAATATCATTATAGCTATCTCCTACTGCTATTACCTTATACTCCAAACTTCGCAATGCCGTTATTACATGTCTTTTACCATCCCTCTGCCTAAGTTGATAATCAAGTATCATACCGTTGTTATCAATTAATAGGGAATTACAAAATAATGTAGGTCTGTTTAATTTTTTAAGCAAAGGATCGGCAAATTCAACAAACGTATCTGAAACAAGGATAAACTGAAATCTATCCCTGACCCATTTTAGAAACTCCTCCGCCCCATCCAATGGGTCCATTGCTTCAATCACCTCTTGAATATCTCTAATACCAAGCCCTTTTCTTCTTAGTATTTCCAGCCTTCCCCTCATCAATTCATCGTAGTCAGAAATATCCCTTGTAGTCAACCTGAGTTCCTCTATGCCAGTCTTCTCAGCCACATTTATCCAAATTTCCGGAACGAATATTCCTTCAAGATCTGCGCAAATTACATACATACACCACCTACCTCTTTTCCACTCTGTACAGCACTGTTTTCTCAACAACCACATCTAATCTATCAATAAGCTCTAAAGATTTTTTTACATCAATTTCCCTTGCCTCGTGAGTCAACATAACAAGGGGTACGGATGAATCCGACTCTCTTTCTTTCTGGATAACAGTGGCTATGCTTATACTGTTTGACCCCAGGATCCCAGATATTTTCGAAAGAACCCCTGGTTTATCTACTGCAGAAAATCTAAAATAATATTCGCTGATTATCTGATCCATTGGTTTGATAGGCAATTCCTTTTCTGGAGGAGATGCAAAAGATAAAGGTAAAACCCTCCTTGCAGCACCACTAATCTTATTTCTGCCCAAATCTATTAAGTCAGCCACAACTGCACTGGCTGTAGGCCTTCTACCTGCTCCAAGTCCATAAAATAATGTGGAACCCACAAAATCTCCTTGTATATAGAGCGCATTAAATGCATTTATAACATTTGCCAGAATATGATCAGACGGTACAAATGTGGGGTGCAGCCTCGCCTCAATATTTCCATCAATAAGCCTTGCTATGGCTAGCAGCTTGATACAATAACCAAGCTCACTGGCAAATCTAATATCCAATGGTAAGACTTTATCAATACCTTCCCTGTAAACATCATCAAAATGATAGGGCGTTCCAAAGATCAGAGAAATCAATATAGTCAATTTATGAGCTGCATCACTCCCATCAATATCAAGGGTAGGATCTGCCTCTGCGTAGCCCAGTTTTCTTGCCTTTGAAAGGGCCTCGCTAAAAGAGATCCCCTCTTTTGTCATCCTGGTTAATATATAATTAGACGTCCCATTTAGGATAGACAAAACCTCTTTGATATTATTTGCTGCCAACCCTTCTCTCAAGACCTTTATAATGGGAATACCCCCTGCTACACTGGCCTCAAAAGCAATGTCCACGCCATACTTTTCTGATGAGTCAAATAAAAGCCTGCCATGCTGTGCTAATAAGGCCTTATTGGCCGTGACTACATGTTTTCCATTTTCCATGGCCTTCAGTATATACTCCTTTGCATAGTCACAGCCCCCAATAAGCTCTATTATAATATCTATATCCGGATCATTTATCACCTCCATCGCATCAGTGGTGAAAAGCCTATTATCAACCTTAACGCCCCTGTCTGAATTAATATCCAGGTCCGCAATTTTTTTTAATACAACCTCTGATCCAAGCCTGTTTTTTATAATTTCACTATTATTTATTAGTATCTCTGCAACACCGGCTCCTACTATACCAAAGCCAATAAGGCCAACCTTTATCTGAGGCATACTTTTACCCCCGCTTATATTTTAACCTTTCTAATCTATTATAATCTCGCATAACCAGGTATTTATTTACTCAACATGTTTTTACCCTGAAGATTAATCAAGGAAGCTTGAAATACATTTTCTCCAATCTAACATTTGTATCTCGAACATTTACAAAACAGCCTTGATTCCTCTAACGGCCTGATTAATCCTATGTTTATTCTCAACAAGTGCAAACCTAACATACCCCTCTCCATACTGACCAAAACCTATGCCCGGAGATACAGCCACCCTTGCCTCTTTTATCAAAAGTTTAGAGAATTCCAGCGAACCTATTTTCGAATATTTCTCTGGTATCTTTGCCCACACAAACATTGTTCCTTTAGGTTTATCAATTTCCCAGCCAACACGCTCTAAACCATTAATCAAGGCATCGCGCCTTTCCTCATAGACTCTAACTGTTTCATCTACGCAATCATTCGGGCCCTTAAGGGCTATAATAGATGCAATCTGTATTGGCTGAAAAATGCCATAGTCTAAATAACTCTTTATCCGCCTTAAGGCAGCAATTATTTCCCTGTTTCCTACACAAAAACCTACCCTCCAGCCTGGCATGGAATAACTCTTTGAAAGGCTAAAGAACTCTACACCAATTCGTTTGGCGCCATCAGTCTGAAGAAAGCTCGGGGCCTTATAACCATCAAAAACCAGGTCTGCATATGCAAAATCATGGATAACCATTATTTCGTTGTCTGTACAAAATTCTACTATCTTTTTAAAAAACTCTTCATCAGCCACATTTGTAGTAGGGTTATGAGGATAAGAAATTATAAGCATTTTTGGTTTAGGCCATGTTTGTTTTGTAGCTGACAGGAGATCCTCAAAAAAATCTCTATCCTTTCCTATCGGTATGCCCCTGAGATCACCCCCGGCAATAATAGCAGAATAAGGGTGAATGGGATATGTAGGGTTAGGGGCAAACACGACATCTCCAGGACTTATGGTTGCCAAAACCAAATGAGACATTCCCTCCTTCACTCCTATAGTCACGATAGCTTCTTCCTCAGGGTCTATTTCAACACCAAAACGGTTTTCGTACCACCCAGATATTGCTTGGCGCAACATGTTAATGCCACGAGAGGCGGAATAACGGTGATTTTTTCCGTTCCGAACAGATTCCACCATCTTATCTACAATATGTTTCGGTGTTGAGATATCAGGATTACCCATACCCAGGTCAATAACATCTGCGCCGTCTCTCCTTTCATCCATTTTCCATTTATCAACAGTGGCAAATACGTATGGAGGCAATCGGTCTATCCTTGGAAAGTTAAACATGTTTAACCCCTTTTCGAAAATTTTGTTATTAATACTACATAAAGGGGAACATAGTCAAAAGTTTCTTTGCTATTTTTTCTCATTAAGACAGTGGTTTTATTATATAAGCTAACAGCCTTGTTATTAAACTCCCAAAAGCTACATAGAGAGTCTTGTTTTGTCGTGGTGACCCCACATCTTCTCGAGGTAAGGCTTTGTTAAGCTAAGAGCTCTAAGTGGATGATAGCTAACTGAAGGCAACCAGACCATAACGTTACCTATAAGTGCTTTTCCAAAAACTTCCCGACTCAGAGGATTTAATTTCCGATACATTGCCTTGGGATAATACAAAGATTTCATTAATTAGTAACCTCAATACTAAAATCTTGTAATGTTTTGAAACATTCTTTATAATCCACCCTCAACTAAATCTAACATTCTAAAAATAACAGGTAAAACCTATGGGAAATTCAAAAATTAACGACAGATATGCACAGGCTGGTGTCAACATAGATGCGGGAAACAAATTTGTACAATCTATAAAACCTATTGTATCAAAGACATTCAATTCAAATGTACTTGGAAATATAGGGGGATTTGCAGGCCTTTATGCTGTTAATTTAGAAAGCATTAATAAGCCTATCCTTGTATCCTCTACCGACGGCGTAGGAACAAAGCTTAAAATAGCATTCATGCTGGACAAACACGATACCGTAGGTATAGACCTTGTGGCCATGTGTGTTAATGATATTATTGTTCAAGGAGCAAAACCTCTTTTCTTCCTGGATTATCTCTCCATGGGCACGTTAAACCAAAAAACAGCCATAGACATAGTAAAGGGGATCAGCACGGGCTGCATTGAGGCAAATTGTGCGCTAATAGGTGGTGAGACTGCAGAAATGCCAGGTTTCTACGGCGATCAAGAATATGATCTAGCAGGGTTTGTTACCGGTATAGTTGATGCAGATAAAATAATTGACGGGACCAAAATATTACCAGGCCATCATATAATTGGAATTGCCTCAAGCGGCCTTCACAGCAATGGGTACAGCCTTGTAAGGCGGATCTTCTTTGATGAGCTCAACATGTCATTACATAACTACGTTGAGGAATTTGGTCGAACACTTGGCGAAGAATTGTTGGAACCAACCAAAATATATGTAAAGGTGATAACCAGCTTGATAAAAAACTTTTCTCTTTATGGATTGGCCCATATAACGGGCGGAGGTATAACGGAAAACCTGCCAAGAATACTCCCTGATAACTGCCAGGCAATAATAAAAAAGTCATCCTGGACACCTCACCCAATATTTAGTTTTATAAAAAAGGCTGGAAACCTACATGAAACAGAAATGGAAAAAACCTTTAACAATGGAATTGGTATGATCCTCATTGCATCAGAAAAAGACACCCCGGATATATTACATGAGATTATTAAAATGGGCGAAAGCGCTTACCAAATAGGAAGGATAGAGAAAAAAATTGATGGGCCGGCTATACAATTAAAAAGTTGAATGTAGGAAAAATTATGCCTGTTTTAGTAAGTGCATGCCTGCTTGGGATTAGGTGTAGATATGATGGATCCCATAATATAGATCAAAAAACTATTGAAATAATAAATAAAACGTTCTTTATACCAATATGCCCGGAACAATTAGGCGGCCTTTCAACACCCCGTGATCCATCCAATATAATCAGTGGCGATGGAAAAGACGTTCTTAATGGAAATGCTAAAGTAATGAGTATTTCCGGCGCTGATGTAACAGAGTGCTTCATTAAAGGTGCTGAGGAATCACACAGACTTGCCTTATTGTCAGGTGCAAAAAAGGCAATCTTGAAAAAAAGAAGCCCATCCTGCGGCTTAGCAACCCCTTATTGCCAGACATATTCAGGATACGGCCTCGGTGTGACAGCAGCCTTTTTCATCAATCATGGTATCGAGATAATTGAGGCAGGTTAAACCCTATCACACCCTGAAACAGAAGCATAAGATAGATCTAAGGTAAAAAAAATGAAACCGTTTGTAGGAATTCCATGTTATTCTCAGGCAAGACAAAATGAGATATTCAGAGAGGCATCTGCTACTCAACAAAGCTATATAAGGGCGTTAGAGGAAACCGACATAGCCCCCCTACTGATCCCTATAACATCTAAACCGGAAACAGTTAAACATATTTTAGGACGTATAGACGGCCTGCTTCTCGTTGGAGGCAGGGATATCAGTCCAAAACGTTATGGACAAAACCCTATTTCAAATCTAACCGCTCTTGATATAAGTCGTGATAATACGGAATTTACTATAACACCTCTATGCCTTAGTGCGCATATCCCTATTCTCGGCATATGCCGCGGCATTCAAACACTAAATGTCTCCACAGGTGGAACCCTATGGCAGGATATTGCTACCCAGGTCCCCAATGCCATAAAGCATAACTACTATCCAAGATATAAAAGAAATAGACTTTCGCATTACGTACAAATCGAGGGAAGCAGTCGCTTGTCAGACATATTTCCTAATAGAACAATAAAGGTTAATAGCCTTCACCACCAAGCGATTAAAACAGTTGGCAAGGGATTCAAGGTAACAGCTACCTCTGAGGATGGAATAATTGAAGGGATAGAATTGATTGGGAAGGGCTGGACAGTAGGAGTTCAATGGCATCCTGAGGAATTAATTAATGACGACCCCTACATGAAAGAGCTTTTCTATTCATTTGCCTCTGCATGTTCTGATTATCTCAAGGGTAAAGATATGTAGCAGCTCCAAATCTTTATCAAAAACAGGCTAAAAAAGTAACAGCTTCTTGCCTTTATTTAATCCAGGAATAGTTTTTGCTTAATCCTAGTAAAAAAGCTTTATGAAAACTCCTTCCTCAAAACTTACCTTCAATAGCACCAAAATAATTTTACTTGTATTTGGATAAATCAAAGACACTATAGTAACCATACCAGAATCGCTTGAATAAAAAGCTATTCTTGACTTTGTGTTTATATTCATATAAAATTTATTAATAAAATTATAAAAAAATGTACCAGCTACTCATGGTATTCTAACTTTAGAAATAAAA
>CAYMVB010000352.1:0-4575 GCA_964393665.1 uncultured Desulfobacteraceae bacterium
TCTGTGCCTGGAAGTTTTATGGAAATATCTCTGGTAATGGTTTTTCCCTTTATATTTTTGTATTGTTCCCTTACAATTATCTCGTTTTCAGTTATTCGAACAACCTTACCCCTGTTTTTTCCAATAGGGGTTTCGATTTTTATTACATGACCATCTCCCTTTGAATCCCTTATAAGGGCCCAACTATCTTTACCTGACAAGACAATACCTGAGACAGTCAGCTGAGAAATATCGAGTGTTTCAAGATATGTTCTTGGTTCTTCTTGAGCCTTGCCTTCTATCTCGTCTTTTATTGATATAAAGGATTTGAAAGGATCAGTTTTATTTGTTGGGTCGTAAAAATAGCCCTGTTCTTTAGCACCATCTTTTTCTTCGCCCCCTTTTTCCTCAATCCCTTCTTTTTTGGCATGAACGTTTTTATCAGCCTTGGCTTTGGGCTTTTCAACTGCAATTTTTTCCTCTTTCGGGATTTTAACGGTTATTTTCGCACCTGTCTGGGCGCTGGATACCCCAAAAGAAATAACGGCATAACATAAAAGGGTTAATAATAGTATGTTATTTTGCTTTTTTAGGAACACTTGTTGTCTCGACTTTTTCTTTGAACCTATACGTAACAGCAGTGCAGGACGTATGTAAATCTGTGTTGTCTTTTGCAGCTGGTTTCATTGAAACGTCCATAACATTTACGATTCTATCTAATTTTCCGACCTTATCAAAAAATACGGCGACGTCATGGTAGCCTCCGTTAACCTCTATGCTGACAGGTATTTCTACATAAAATTGTTTTGAAACCTCCTTTTTTGGACTAAACAAAATAAAGTCCAAATGGGATTCATTGCCCAATTTAGTTATATTTTCTAACAGAGTTGGTATTTCACTGGATGTGGGCAAGAGCTTAAGGGCTAGTGAAAGCTCTTGCTGAATGCCGGCATATTCTTCCTCCAATTTTTTTAAATTTTTTGCCTTAACCTTAGCAAGGGCGATTTGGTTTTCTAAGTTAGTTATATTGGTTTTAAGCCGGGCTATATCCTTTGTCTTTGGCAGGTATATAAACCAGATAAAAAGGCCTACTAAAATCACAACTGTTCCAACAAAAATGAGAACTCTCTGGATTTTGCTCACCTTTGATACGCTATCAAAAAATTGGTTTATATGTAATGCCATATAAGCTATTTTTTCCCCTTGACTCTACCCTTTACCTTTTCAGGAGTTTTTTCTTTAAACGCATAGGTCTTACATTTGATATCAAAATCCATTAAATTTAAGCCAAGATCCTTTATTGCTTTTTGCTGTGTTTTTATTAACTCAACGGACGTTATTGTTTCTTTCCTTTCAAGCCGTTTCATAAAATCCGCGACTGTTTCATTGTCCATTGCTGTCCCGCTTAATGAAAGTGTGCCACTTTTCTCATCAAGACTCGTAAGCCATAACTTATCTTTTGGCACGCTTATGGAAATATTGTCTAACAGCTTAACAGGTCCTGCCTTAGCGCTTTCTAATTCATTGATTGTATGTAATTTTACCTTAAGGTCTTCAATGCTTTTATTGATGGCGTTTATCTTTGCGTTTGTATCCTTATAGGTTGCAAATTCTTTTTGCCTTAAGTCAAATTTTTGCCTTAAAGATTTTAACTCTCTATTGAAATTCATAAAGAGATAGGTCATTACAAGTATAAGGAAGATAACAGATAAAAAATAGATGGTTACCTGTTGTCTTATATTTTCCTTTATTCTGGCGGCCCTGTAGGGAAAAAGATTAATTTTTATCATCTATCATCAATGCTCCGTAATGCAAGCCCTACTGAGATTACAGCTATTGGGGCAATGTATTTTAGATAATCCGGATCGAGCAATTTATTGTTTACCTCTAGATTGGCAAATGGGTTTAGCGTTTCTATTTTCAGGCCTGTCTCTAAACCGAGGTATTCAGGAAATCCCGGAATTAAGGAAGACCCCCCGCTAAGGAATATGTTTTCAACCTGGACATCTGAAAAAGTTGATGTTACAAAATCGAGTGCCCTTCTAATCTCTCGCACCCATTTTGCAATAGTAGAAGTAAATATTTCCTCTACTATCAACATCTGCTTTTTTTCAACGGATATGGCCCCCAGCTTTATTTTCTCGGCCTCTTGGTAACTAACGTTTAGTTTCCTTTTTATTTCATTTGTAACCTGGTTTCCCCCATGAGAGGAATCCCTTGTAAAAATGGAGATGCCATCCTTAATAATATTAATAGTTAACTGCTGGCTTCCTATATGGGCGAGTGCGTTACAGCCGGATTGTTCTTTATCACTTATCTCAAAGGTATTTTGAAGCGCAAAGGCATCTATGTCGAGAACAACCGGGTTATATTCTATTAAACGAAAGAGATTTGTGTATTCTTCAACGATATCCTTTTTTGCGGCTACTAAAAGAACATCCATATCCTTTTGTTCGCTTTCCTCTTCATCTTCTGATGACAGAATTTGATAATCTAAATTTACATCGTTTATATCAAATGGAATGTATTGCTCGGCTTCATTCTGAATGGTCTTTTCTAATTCTTTGCTCTCTTGCCAGGGGATTATGATCTTTTTTACAATGATTGAATAACCCGAAATAGATGTGGCTACATTTTTATTTTTTATTTTTAGGTTTTTTAGTAGATTTTTTATTGCCTCAGAGACTATTCCCATCTCCCTGATAGATCCCTCTACTATTGCATCTGGAGGTAGTTTTATTATACCGAAATTTTTCAAGACCATACCTCTTTTGGTGTCCTGAATTTCTGCAATTTTGATAGAGTAAGACCCAATATCAATCCCAATTAATTGATTTTTTTTTGGTACTGGCATTAGTAATTTACTTTGGCAAAGGTTTATTTCTCATCAAAAAATATCTTATCTTTATCACTCAGTTTGTAGCCCAGGGCTATAATTATTTTACGTTTTGTCTCCATCCTGCAGTCCTTGCCTTTCTCTATTCTGTCTATGGTTAGCGGAGATACACCGGCTTTTCTGGCAAGTTCCGCCTTACTCAACAACATCTTCTCCCTTATTTCCTTAACTTTATTTGATCCCACTATCCATCCCTCCAGTTTCTTAGTAAATTTAATATAATAAGTTTTATATTAATGCCTATATAAGCTAATTTGTCAAGTTATTTTTATTAAATTATATTAAATTACCACAAATTATATTTATATAGTGGTAATTTAATATTATAAGCACAAGATATAGTAATAGACATTGTGAAAATCTTTTTGGGCCCTTAAATATTGCTTTACAAAAAGGCATTTTGTGCATTAAATTATGATATATAAATTCTGAATGCATATGGATATATACTGGTTTTTAGAAGATAATTACCCTTTTGTGTTTCTCGACAGAGCCTAAGTGGCTGCTAGTAACAGAGTGTGTGCAAAAAGAGGGCAGTACATATGAAGCCTCTATTCAAATTTTCAATACGAAACGTGATATAAAGAATAAACGGATAAGGAGCTATCTTTGGATAAGGAGATAAAGAAAAGACAATATAAAAAAGGAAGGACGAAAAAGGGCGTCTTCAGGGAATATTTAGAGGCCGCTATTATAGCGATTATCCTCGCCCTTTTTATTAGAACCTTTGTTGTTCAGGCCTTTAAAATTCCATCAGAGTCAATGAAGCCTACGCTTCTCGTGGGTGACCACCTGCTTGTAAATAAGTTTATTTATGGGGTAAAACTTCCATTTATAAATGAGACTATTATACCGATCAGTGAGCCAAAAAGAGGAGACATCATTGTATTTATCTATCCAGTTGATAAAGAAAAGGACTTTATCAAGAGGGTGATAGGACTTCCAGGGGATCGCGTTACGATTAAGGACAAAAAAATCTTTATAAACGGTAAAGCAATAAGTGATCCTCATGGCGCCTATGATACTAATTTACGGAGAAATGAAAATTTTGGACCTATATTAGTTCCGGAGGAAAATCTCTTTGTTATGGGAGACAACCGGGATCATAGTTATGATAGCAGATACTGGGGGTTTGTCCCGCTTGATTTTGTTAAGGGGAAGGCCTTGATAATCTACTGGTCATGGCCTCATTGGAAAAGGTTTGGTCATATAATTAGATAATTTAATGTAAGTACCCAGGTAGGAAGGCTGAAGGTAGAACTCTAATAGGAATAAATAATGTCTGCATGCAACGCATAGGCAGGCGTGGTCACACGAAACTCCGGGCATTCGTACTAGCTCATGAATTGGTATTATTGCATGAATTTATCGAAACGTTTGGGTTTTGTGCCCAACGATGATTTATCTCTGATTGAACCTGCAGTAACCGAAACGGAGAAGATTTTGGATCGTTTGATTCAATCATTACGTGTTGGTTGAAATGATTCAACCTTCAGTCTTCAACCTAAGAACCTGAAGAGTCACGAATGACTTTTCAACGTAAGTATATGCCAGAAGAACAAGTAAAGTGGTATGCTGTTCATTCTCGAAGCCGACATGAGGATGTGGTTTTTAATGGACTTAGTAAAAAGTCTATCGAAACATTTCTCCCCAAAGTGCAGGTTATGAGCCGCAGAAAAGACCGGAGGAAAAGGATTTAT
>CAYMVB010000353.1:0-1906 GCA_964393665.1 uncultured Desulfobacteraceae bacterium
CCGTCTTTCTGGTAGAGTGCGGCATTGACTCCATAAGCCTCATACCGGATACGGTGATTAAGACACGCCTTGAGGTGGCCAAGAAGGAGGAGGAGATGAAAAAGAAGCGATAGATGGGATGCGTCCCTGGGTCCAAGTCCAGTTTATCAAGCTCTGGTTACTAAGCTAAAAATAGAGGCAATCCTTTTACATTAAGCTGTCTATAGCGCCCTTTATGATGTCGCGAATCTCCGCAAGCCTTTCCTCGGACTGTGCCTCGAATCGGAGAACAAGGGCGGGTTGGGTGTTAGATGCCCTCACAAGTCCCCATCCATCATCAAACACAACCCTAACACCATCTACATCAATTGTTTTATATTGTTTTTTGAACCTATTTTTTAGTTTGTCTACAAGGTCAAACTTTTTAGCGTCAGGACATTCCACCCTGATTTCAGGTGTTGTAAATGATGGGGGTACATCTGACAGTAGCTGTTCGATTGTTTTCCCTGTATTTGATAGTATTTCTAAAAGCCTGCAAGATGCATAGATGGCGTCGTCATAACCGAAATAGCGATCGGCAAAGAACATATGACCGCTCATTTCTCCTGCAAGCAGGGCCCCTGTCTCCTTCATCTTATTTTTTATCAATGAATGGCCTGTTTTCCACATAATGGCATTTCCACCATGGTTTTCAATATCCTTGTACATCCTGTCCGAGCACTTAACCTCGGATATTATGGTTGCCCCCGGGTTTTTGCTCAGTATATCCCTTGCAAAGAGGAGTAATAACATATCTCCAAATATAATATTCCCAGAGCCATCAACCACACCAATTCTGTCTCCATCCCCGTCAACCCCAATGCCAAGGACTAGATTATTTTTTTTCACTGCCTGAATAAGATCTTTCATGTTTTCAAGAACAGTTGGGTCCGGTTCATGGTTTGGAAAGTTCCCATCCATATCGCAATAAAGATCGTAAACCTCACAGCCGAGAGATTGTAAGATTTTTAATCCTGTAGGGCCACCTGTGCCATTTCCCGCATCAAAACCGATTCTCATTCCAGGTTTTATCTTTATGCCTTTAAGCACGGTGTTTGCATATGCTTCAAGGATTTCGTGTGTTGATTTTTTGCCCTTTCCCTTTATGAACTCACCTTTTTCAATAATCCTTCTTATCTTTTGAATCTCATCTCCATAGATAGTGTCAAAGCCACTGCATATTTTAAAGCCGTTGTAGTTGGGCGGATTGTGGCTGGCAGTTATCATAATTCCGCCATCCGCCTTCAGATGACGCAAGGCGAAGTACAGTGTTGGCGTAGGGCATATGCCAATGTCTATAACGTTACAGCCTGAAGAAATAAGGCCATCCGTTAGGCTGTCTTTTATCGTAGGAGAAGTTAACCTGCAGTCCCTGCCAAGGACAATGTTGTTTTCTCCCTGTTCATTAAAATAGGTTCCGAAGCCTTTGCCTATGGTGATAAAATCATCTTCATTGATATCTTCACCTATAATTCCCCTGATATCGTATTCTCTGTAAATTTCTGAGTTCATAACCTTGCCTCCGTTGCGTTTTTATAAGATTTGATCTCTCCCTTGTTGTTTTAAAAGCTCAACGAGTTTTTTGACGTCCTGGGATCTCTCCTTTTTGCATACCATAAGGACATCATCCTCTTCTATTACGATCAAATCCTCAACCCCTAAAAGTGCGACTAGTTTATTTGGGCTATACACAATACATTTTGTAGAATCAAGATGTATAATTTCTCCAATAAAGGCATTGTCTTTATTATCTGTTGGCCAATATTGAGCCGCGGAGGGCCATGAGCCTACATCATTCCAGCCAAAGGTACCTTTGGCCATGAGAACATTTTTTGATTTTTCCACCACGCCGTAGTCTATGGATATGGATTCCATATCCTGATAGCAG
>CAYMVB010000354.1:0-1865 GCA_964393665.1 uncultured Desulfobacteraceae bacterium
CAGTGATGCTCTCAAATTGTGATGATATGATTTCAATCTGATCTTTCGTAAAACTAGAATAACTATTAGATAAAATAAGTAATTTATTTTTCTTAAACATATCGCCACCAAAAAAACTAGCTTGCTTCCTAATTCATGCCACTATAACCTTTTATTTTAATCTGACTGTAACTTGGGCGCCATGCTATACCTACCCTGTTAACAGTTTTAGGATATCTTATATCTGTTCAATTATATTTGCTGTGATTTAATAGGACACCCATAAACATGGGCTTCGCAAACAGATAAAAAAATAACCCTGCGGCACTGCGGTAAATTAAGGCAAGCTCGAAAGCCACTGGTATGCAGGTGCAACCAGTATGCGCTGGTCTCCGTTTGGAATCATGCGGTAGCCCTTGCTTTCCTCGATTAATTGAATCGCTGGTTTTTTCAATACTCCCTGGAATTTCTTAAGGGCTGCAGATGGCTCAACGTCTGCAAGTTTAGCTTCAACCAAAAAAAGGGGTTCACCCTCGTTTGCGATAAGAAAATCCACCTCTTGATGCTCTTTGTTCTTAATAAAATGCAGGGAAAATGCTCCCTGTCCCATATCATTCCACGCAGTGACCGCTCGAAACAGCTCTAAGGCCACCATATTTTCAAACCTTGCCCCACGCTCTTTAATGATTGGCGCATCCCAGAGATACACCTTACGTTCTTTTTGAATTGCCCGGGAAATTCTGTGGGTCCATGGGCCAATGCTGAAAGTAAGAAAAAATCTCTCAAAAACCGACAACCAGCTTTGAATAGAATTATAAGATACTTTCAGATCACGAGCCAGCGAAGGGATTGAGATAGGGCTTCCCACTTTAGATGGTAACAAAAAATAGAGCGTTTCCATATCCATGACAGATTTTACTCCAGTAATATCACGAATATCCTCGCGTATTATCTGCTGTGAATAGATGTTTGACCATCGGCGGTAGGTCCTTATCCTACCTGATAAGAATGGCTCTGGAAATCCACTTAATTCAGTCAACATCGACCATATCTCTTGCAGTTCCTCTGAATGCTCCATTTTTATTTGCATTGGATCATTGAGAAAAGATTCAATTTCTCTGTTCCTGCTCCCTAATTCGGAAACCGTAAAGGGCCAAAGGTGGAAAATAAAATAGCGGCCTGCAAGCGAGTCTCCTCCTTTCTGATAGAGGTCCAACCTCCCACTTCCGGAAATAAAGAATTGGTACTCATCATGAAACTGATCGTAAATGCCTTTGAGATAATTTTTCCAGTCCTTGTATTTGTGGATCTCATCAAAAATAATTAGTGGGGTTGATGAATCCTTGCGCTCCACTGCCTCAAAGAAAAGGGGATTCTGGATAAAGTTTGCTCTATGCTCGGCAATATCCCAATTAAAATAGAGATTATTTGTAAAAAAGCCGGAAATAATTTGGGCAAGCGTAGTCTTTCCTGCCTGGCGTGGCCCCACAAGGAATATCATGTCTTTATCAATAGATAAATCCTGCCAGATTTTAATATATGGCTCTCTTTTTTTCATGAGGATTATTATTCATAAGAATGAAAAATAGTCAAGATATTCTTTAAATGAGCTGAAAAATTGCCATGAACTTCAAAATGCACATCATGGGGGAGCAAAAAAATTTTTACTAAACCATCAATCTTAATTGATAAAATTTACAGGACGTCTATAAAGAAGCTGTGTTCATCTGTGTTAATCTGTGTCCTAATTGGACACGGATACACACGGGCTTCGCACACGGGTAAAAAATAATAAAATAAATAGCCTGTGTAAACATATGCACATTAATAGTTCACGGGAAGATATAAAATAAATAATCCGTGTAAATCTGTGTTCATCTGTGTCC
>CAYMVB010000355.1:0-1504 GCA_964393665.1 uncultured Desulfobacteraceae bacterium
GGGAATCCGCTGTTAATTGTTCTTTTCAAATGATTCGTTAAAGGAGATTCAGAGCCAAAACGTTGAAAAAATTTCGCATACATTTCAATTCTATGGCTAACCTCAGAAAGCCTCTCACTCCTTCTCATATTTCTTAGAAGTTTCCTTTTATATATATCGAAACCCGGAGGGTTTAGAAAATTTTGGCAATTAGAAATCAAGGTCAAACCAAAACTCACCTTTGGATACTCATCCGCATAAGCAGGAGAAATAGTAACAACCGGGAACATTTTATTTTTTAATATTAAAAGTTGAAGAAATATAAATTTTTATTTACTATACAAAAAATTTATTTTTTGGTCAAGGTTAAGCTATATTGATAGAGGTTTATAACCCTATTATGACTATATTTATAAATATTTTTTGTATTATAACCTTCATGTCTTATTTTTCTTGCTAAAAATTGACTCCTTATTGTAAAATACACCACTTTGTCATGCTGTGTATAAGGCCATAGCCATTGCATGTGTTTCAGTCTTCAATGTATTTTAAATGTAATTTTAAAAAGATTGCCTTTAGGCAGTCCCACCAATTAACCATTTAAATGATAGGAGGTAACATAATGAAACTATTAAAATTAAGCCTGATGGTGTTTGTTTTGGCAATATTTACCATGACCGGTATGGCCCAGGCAGGAACCCTTCAAGAGGTTCAAGAAAAAGGCTTTGTACAGGCAGGCGTAAATGGTGGTGTGTTTGGTTTCAGCATGCCTGATGAGAAAGGCATATGGAAGGGTATAGATGTGGACACAGCAAGGGCAGTTGCCGCAGCAGTCTTTGGCGACGCCAACAAGGTAAAATTCGTGGCCCTTACTGCCGTGCAGCGCCTTCCCGCGCTTCAGTCAAAGGAAATTGATGTATTATGCCGTAACACCACGCAAACCTTAACGAGGGAAACCACGAATGGTTTAAATTTTGTTCATGTTAACTACTATGATGGCCAAGGTTTTCTGATTCCCAAGAAACTGGGTATTAAAAGCGCCAAGGAATTAGATGGCGCCACTGTCTGTGTTTTACCGGGAACTACAACAGAAATGAACGCGGCTGATTTTTTCCGTTCCAATAACATGAAATGGAAACCAGTTGTCATAGAGCAAACAGCAGAGCTCAGCAAGGCCTTTTTTGGAGGACGTTGCGATTGCCTTACCTCTGATGTTTCACAATTAGCTGCCCATCGCTCAGTAGCACCTAACCCAAAGGACTACATGCTTTTACCTGAAATTATCTCAAAAGAACCTCTTGCCCCGGTGGTAAGACACGGAGATGACCAGTGGTATGATATCGTTAACTGGACAGTTATGGCCCTTATCGAGGCCGAAGAATTTGGAATTACATCAAAGAATGTGGATGAGATGCTTAAAAGTACAAACCCACAGATCCAGAGATTTCTCGGCGTAACTCCAGGTATGGGCAAGGCCCTGGGCTTAGATGAGAAATGGGCATACAACATTATTAAACAGGTTGGC
>CAYMVB010000356.1:0-1572 GCA_964393665.1 uncultured Desulfobacteraceae bacterium
AGGCAGCGTAGATGCTATAAAGGCATATATAAGTATGATAATAGTCCATACACCTGTAGGGGGAATACCGGCTATTGCAGGCATCTTTAAGGGAAGCCAGTAGCCTATTATTACAGTAAGATACATAGCGGCAACAGCGATAATTGACCATGTCATTACGTTCGCACCCTTTTTGTAGATAAGGTATCCAAGATATACTGCAATAACTATTTCAAACCATACCGGCAGAACGGATGCCGGATACATGTTGAAAACGATGGCCATAATCAATCCAAATATGGCAATAACTATCCATAACTCAAAAAATACAATGAGGAAAAAAAAGATTTTTGTGCGGTTATTAATATACTTTGATGTATATTCAGCTATGGATTTACCCTGGTTTCTCATGGATATGATGAGAGAACCAAAGTCATGAACAGCACCCATGATTACCGAGCCGATAAAAATCCATAACATAGCCGGCACCCATCCCCATATAATGGCAATTGCCGGCCCTACAATGGGCCCTGTCCCAGCAATTGATGTAAAATGGTGTCCAAATATAATCTCCTTTCTGGTGGGAACATAATCTGTGCCGTCTTCCATTTCCACCGACGGAACCTTTGCCTCGCCTGAAATGGCAAAGATTTTTTTTCCAATGTACTTACCATATAATTGATACATAATGATAAAACCGACAAACGTCAGTAACATTATTAGTAAAGCACCCATAATTCCTCCTTTCAACTGTTTAAGTTGCCAATAATTAGCCTAATGGATAACTATAGAAATAAATAACCATTAGTCAAGCTATTTTTATCATTTTAACAAAAAGCTCTAGCAATAAGCCCCGGAGAATATCCTCATAGAATTTTTGGAGTTTCAGTGTTTATCCTCTTAAACATAGGCTGGCTGCTCCCCAAATGTATCCTCTAGCGACTATCTTTTTTACGTACGAAAAACCTATCAGGTAATTCTGCTTTTAGGAATTATCCGCTTGTATGTAAAGAATCTGCAGGCAACGACCCGGCAAAATGAATTGTTTCGCCTTGCCATCACTTCTCTAACGGTGATATAAGGCAATAGAGAAATAGAGCCAAAAGACGGAAAAGCCTTACATTTTCTAGCGAATAGCGCACTCCGTGTGAAAAGAATTTGGGGTGTTTTATTGTGAGCGAAACAAACCCTGGCGTTTGCGGAACCTACTTATTCTATGTATTAGAAATGTAGTCTATTTCAGTTTTCCATGCGCTTGGGTTTGATTCGGTGTGGCCGCGCATAATTAATTGGAGAAATTTCATGGGATTTTTAAAGCTATTTTCGGGAAAGACGCCCGAGGAATACGAGAAAAAGGGAGACAGCCTCTTTAGAGAAAAAAAATATGGCCTTGCAAAGATTGAGTATCAAACTGCCTTAGAAAAATATAAAAAAAGATATCCGGACAATGCAGATATTAACAATAGTATTCAGGGCAAAATAGTCCAAAGCAACGAGCTTCTGGCCCTTCAACACAAAAAAACCGCCGAAGAATTGATCAAGTCCCAATTGTTTGATGATGCAGAGGAGCTAGTCGTCCTTGCCCTTGAATTA
>CAYMVB010000357.1:0-1883 GCA_964393665.1 uncultured Desulfobacteraceae bacterium
AGGATCGAAACGATGCTACAAGTTGCGGAAATCATCTCGCATAAAAAAATTCACCACAGGGGCACAGAGTTCACATAGAACTTCCCTGAAGGCCCAGCAGGTATCAGTAAAGCTTGAACATTGACCATATAAAAATTAAAAATTGTTGGTTTCGCAGAAAGTCGTTTTACTCGCTCTCGATGCCCACTTTGGGATTCAGCAAATGCTTCGCTAAATTCCAAAAACTTGGCCTAAAGGCCTTAAACAGTTTGTCCCGCTTGCAGCGGGATTATGCGCTCGGCATTTTCTGAATCTATTTCCAAGAGTGGCCAAAATCGCTCGCAAAAGACTTTTTGCGAATTTGTCAACATTAAACACTAAAAATTAAACATTAATAATTAAGTATTAACCTGGATTTACCCGAAGCCCCATGACTAATCACTCATAACAGATCACTTATCTCTGACATCTGACCTCTGATCTCTGCCCTCTTTATCATTCCTCCTTTTCAAAATCATCTTTCGGGGCACCGCATACAGGGCATACCCAGTTATCTGGCAAATCTTCAAAGGCTGTGCCTGATGATACTCCATTATCGGGGTCGCCTTCTTCAGGGTCGTAAACATAACCACATACCTGACAAACGTATTTATCCATGCTGCTTTCTCCTTATATATGCGTTAAAATATATTGATACATTGTTAGAAGTAAAAAGTAGGGTATAATGAAAATAAGAAAGTTAAATGAATTAGATAAGGATATACCTGCATTTGACATATGGCCTCTTTGTATCTCAATTTTACTTGAATTATTGAATTAAAATATTGAAGGTCACAAGTCTTAAGGTTTTTTAGTAAGGCATACGCTATTTTTCGTTACTCTTTTATATATGTTGGCGCAGCCTTTGGTGATTTTCCCTTTTTTACAAGATGATAATAGGCATAAGTCATTGGTTCAGTATCAGAAATGATGTCTGCATCAACTACATCCCCAATATAAATTGTATGTGTTCCCATATCAACTTCTTTTTTTACCTTGGCTTCCAAGAAGGCAACAGTGTTTTCCAGAAGGATGGGGTTACCAAGTTGGGAAAGCTTATGGTTAACCCCATCCAATTTATCGATATCCCTACCGCTTTTGAACCCAAAACGCCCTATAAACACCATTTCGGTCTCTTTACTCAGGACATTAACTACAAAGGAATGGCATCCTTGAATACAACCATGGGTGTAATTTCCCTTGTTAATGCTTACAGCAATTGTAGGTGGATCTGAGGTAATTTGAAACACCGTATTTGCTATCTGGCCGTTAAGCTTGCCATTGTTTCCTGTAGCTATGACGTAAAGCCCGTAACTGATTTGGTGCAAGGCTTTTGTGTTCATTTGTTCCCCCTTTTTGCTCAGCATACAAATTTTAGGTGTTGCAATTAAGCCGCTTCAATTTCTCTTCTTGCAGCCATGTCAAACAGTACCCTCTCTCTTGCCTTATCAATACCAAGGGCATGTCGCTTTTTATCGATATGGGCAATCATCTTGCGGGCATGTTGTACCGGGTCTACTTCAAGATCCCACATGCCTCCATAGAGGCCCTCAAACTTGTTAAACAGATAATCCTGGAACACGGGTGCACCGGTGACCGGCAGGGTTACCCCGAATACCGTATATACACCGGATGCGACAAAGTAGTGTCCAATGCTGATTGCCTTCTCACTCATCCACTCCGGTGCGGAGCCTGCAGCAGGAAGATCACTGATATCATCTCCAAGGCCGCCTGCCTTGACGACCTCGGTTGCGGCCATCAGGATTCTGCTGTTATCGACACAGGAGCCCATGTGGAGCACCGGCGGGATGCCGACGGTCTCGCATACCTCTGCAAGGCCCGGCCCGCAGTATACCTTGGCTGCA
>CAYMVB010000358.1:0-18138 GCA_964393665.1 uncultured Desulfobacteraceae bacterium
TATAAGACAGTACTTGATGAGCAATGCAATATTAGAGAATGCCTATCAGTGAGCTTGCTACGCTGGGCTGATCTCATTATAGTAAATATTATCAGCACAATAATCATCATTGCAGGTCTATTAGCGTTTATAATTCCAGGATTTATCGCCTTCGCCAGACTATCATTAGCAGAATACAGCGTCATCATTACTACATGTAATCCAAAAAAGGCTATTATGAATAGCAATGAACTTGCCAAGCAATTTACATGGCAAATTATTGGAAGTTGTTTTTTGCTTTCCGGGATATTACTTATCATTGAACTTTTAATCCAGATAATCGTCAACAAGCTTTCTATAGGCAATATTTTTATATCAGCTGTCAGCTCATTGATTTCTATCATACTGTGGTCAAATTTCACTATACTTCTATTTCGGTATTACGATTTGGCCTCAAAAAATAATAAACCCCAACTCGAAGACAATCCGGCAAATGGTTAATCTTTTCTATCCCGTGAAATCTTTTTTTCTCATACATGCACTATTGACAGGATTCATAAAATGAAAAATTCATTAGCCAAAGGCATAATGCAAAGGGAACTTTTAACCAAAACAGATTGGCCTATAGATGATCGACTTAATTTTCGCCTTACACTATTATGTCACCGGCCTGACAGTAATTATAACCACATCTAAAAAATCATACGAAATATAGGCTAAAAAACTTTGCATCGGATTATGGTCACGAAACGAATCTCCTTTATTGTTAATCCCAATGCGGCAATGGGCTCCACGGGTAAAGAATGGCCCGGCATAAAACACCTTGCAAAAAGACAACTGGGATGTTTTGAGTCTTTTATCACGAGTTGCCCGGGGGATGCCACGAACCTTACGCGAAATGCCTTAAAGACAGGGTCAGAAATAATTGTGTGCGTTGGCGGAGATGGCACCCTTAACGAGGTTATAAATGGGTTTATGGATAAACATGAACCTATTCGGCCTGAATCGATACTTGCGTTCATTCCTCGCGGAACAGGATGTGATTTTATACGAACCTTTCCTCTGCCATTCAACATACAGAGGCTGCTAAAACGTATTGCTAATGGACATTCCCGGAAAATAGATTTAGGGCGGCTTGAATATGTTGATCATAAGGGCGATAAATCATTCAGATTTTTCCATAATGTAGTTAGCTTCGGTTTAGGTGGCGAGGTAGATGAGCGGGTCAACAGGACAACAAAGGTATTTGGTGGCTTTATTTCCTTTATGTGGGCCACCTTAATCTCTTTTCTTATCTATAACAAAAAACAGATACACATCAAGATAGATAACGGTTTTGAAAAAAGATTTATAAGCTGGAATATTGCAGTTGCAAATGGCCAGTATCATGGAGGTGGAATGCGCATAGCCCCTGGTGCGAAGATTGATGATGGATTACTCAATGTAACCGTAATCGGAAATTTCACCCTCCCAGAGATCTTTATCAATCTACCTAAACTCTATAATGGCAAAATTTATCAGCTCAAAAAGGTCTATACATTTACATGCAAGCAAGTAGAGGCACATTCAGATGAACACGTTCTCTTAGATGTTGATGGCGAACAGCCTGGATATCTTCCGGTTCACATTGATATACTTAAACATGCCCTGTCCATCATTTGTTAAAAAAGGGACATAACAGGCCGTCTAAGTGCAAGAGAAACATACCCCTTAGCATATTCAGGTCATATGAAGGAAACATAAGAATCATTCAAGTTCCATTTAAAAAGCCCCTTTGAATCGAGCTTTATGCCTTTTAATGTCCATATACATTACAAATACAACACAAAAACGTCCCCTCCTCTATATCGCTCATATTTTTCATGCCATGAGGCTCCATGCTAGGAATGTATATGGAATCACCGGGACCGCAAATACGTTTTTCGATTAATTCGTTTGTATCAACGTCGAAACGCCAGCACTCAAACTTGCCACTTAAGATAAACATAGTCTGAACGTAGAAATGGTTATGAATGGGTATCTCTCCTTTAGGCTGCGCTGTAAAAAATCTTAAACCATATTCCGGAAGACCCTTATCGTCTTCACCAGTCTTGGAAAGCCATCTTAGACTGATTCCCTTTACCTCATTCATCGTCCCCTTATAACCAATTTCTTTTACAGTAATTTCCTCAACCCCTTTCCAGTTTAAAATCTCCATGAACGAACCTCCTTTTTTTACTTGATACCCATGTTTAAATAAAACCCGCCCTTCAATAAATATAGCCAGAATAAATCATTGGATCTAAAACAAATACTAAAATCGATGTTAAAAACATCAGGCTGCGTATGTTTTCTCTAAAAAGCGCCTGCGCTGCCCCACCTGCACGCTTTCTGATGTTCTCTGTACTTGCCTCTTTATCCTTTCATTGCTTTTTCTTCAAAGACCTTTCTTAAATTACTATCATATGGGGGTCTTATAATTCCCCTCTCTGTTATTAGCCCTGTTATAAGTTCATGTGGAGTTATATCAAATGCTGGATTCCTAACCAGGACACCCTCCGGGGCAATCCTGTATGAACCGCAATAGGTTACCTCATCTTCGTCTCTTTCCTCTATGATAATATCCGTACCCTCATTTGTAGAAAAATCGATTGTCGAGTATGGGCAGGCAACATAAAATGGTATTGAGAAGTGCTTTGAAATTATAGCAAGCGCCATGGTGCCGATTTTATTTGCCACGTCCCCATTTGCAGCAACCCTGTCTGCCCCGACTATAACGAGATTTACAAGACCTTGAGATATAATATGGGCCGCCATATTATCACATATAAGGGTTACGCTTATACCAACCTGTTGTAACTCCCAGGCAGTTAAACGAGCTCCTTGCAATAAAGGCCGCGTTTCGTCAACATAGACCCGGACTCTAACACCACAAGCATGTGCTATATAAACAGGTGCCAGGGCCGTTCCTAACTCAGAAACAGCAAGCGCCCCGGCATTGCAGTGAGTTAAAATCCCCATACCATCATCTATTAATTTGGCGCCATGCTCTCCAATTCGCCTGCATAATCTTCTGTCCTCATCGTGTATTTGCAATGCCTCCTCAACGAGATTTCTATAAATAATTCCTGAATCTTTGTCCTTAATTGATCTCGCCTTCTTGACCATTCGCGCAAGGGCCCATTTCAGATTTACTGCGGTAGGCCGAGAGGTATTGAGAAAATCTGCACGACGCTCCAATTCGCCAATAAACCTACCTGCTGAGAGTCTTGTCATATCTTTCAGGCCAAGCAACAGCCCATAGGCCCCAGCTACACCAATTGCCGGAGCTCCCCTGACCTTTAGCTGCTTAATTGAATCCCAAACCTGCTCAACGCTTTGCTGCCTTTCTTCAACTATGGTAGCTGGAATTTGTGTTTGATCTAAAATATACAACTCACCTGACACCCACCGAACACTTCTTGGTAAAGAATATACCGCCTTCATGCTTTGTTCATCCACTGCCATTTTTACCTGCCATTTCCTGCTTGATGAAAAATACTATCTAAAACATAAAATTATTTACATTGACATAAAAACCAATATCCTATATTATTATTAAAGCATTAAAAGGTTGCAAATTACAAATTATTTCACAACCGCAAGATACGCAGTGGCATTTACTAAAGCTTCTTCATATGATTTGAGGCATATAATTAGTCGGAAAATTTTAGTTTGCAAAAACATTTTTAATGACTAACTTTCATTAAGAAAAATAAACTTGGGGGCGAAACGGCTTCGACGGGGATAAGGAAGCTTAAGTTGCATACCGAGGTTCTGTTTGCTCGTAAAACAGGCAGAAATAAAATAAACGCAGACGATTACGCGTACGCTTTAGCCGCTTAAAGGCTAACGTCCTTCCATTCTTTCCTGCGAGAATGGATATGGGCGTCGATTAGCAGGATAGCCTACCTCAGGAGCCTGAACCTGTGGAAAGCGAACATTTATCAGGATAGTCTTCTCTTCACCCCGCCCGAAGGGGGATCTGAGGGCGAAAATCAAAATTCGGGATATGTATGTAGAGGCTTAAGCGGAATATTTTCGGACGGGGGTTCAACTCCCCCCGCCTCCACCAACAAAAATTATTTAAAATCAATAAGTTAAACTACTCAAGCACATCGAATAATGTCAATTGTGCCTAAAATTGTGTCTATTCGATATGCTTTTTTTATCTGTAGCTTCGATACATCGTTTTTCAAATTCTGAACCATCTATCTTTGTCAGGTTCCAGATATAGCGACTGTTAGTTTTGTAAATCATAGAGGTATCCCCACAATAGATTTTCCGAGGCTATCTGGCTTATATTAGACAATTCATATGCAGAGTTTTACCCTGCCGAGTATACGCTGGACCGGGAAAGACAAAGCTATCCATTCCCCGAGAAGAACAATAAAAAAGGGAGTGAATCACCTTATTCTCATCCACCCCCTATAAGTATTTCCAAATCCTTGTTTCTAGGATTTGCCCTAGCTCTTACCCTGTCATCATCAATATAGATGCAAGCAAGATAGCCTCAACGCTGCACATAATTCAACCTCGCCATCTTTTATGCACTGAGCCCTTCATTTATTCCATGTAAAGCCTTCTAGCCAGCTTTGAGATTTGCCTCGCCCCGTTTTTTATCCGGTGAAACAGCCCACAGGGCTCCCTGTTGCAGACAAAGGTTTCACTAGGTTTTACCCCTTCTGTGCCCCGTTGAACCGGCACCCTTTATGGGATTCAACCGGGTTGCTCTTCGTTTCTTGTGGTTCAAGGCTAATTTGCAAGATTCAAGACGCGACCCCCCAAACAGGTTTACAAATTCTCAACCATCTATCTCTGTCAGGTTCGGGATATAATGATTGTAAGTTTTGCAAATCATAGATGTATCCACACTTGACGGCTATGCGCCGTGGCGGGACGGATCAGTATAAGCTGACCGCGAACCGAAAAGAAGAAATAACGGGTGTGAACAGGGAGAGGGGAACGAGGCCGTGCTGTTAGCAGATAGATGGCACAATAAAGCATCCACCCTCAAAGAGGGTGGTATTGGGTTAACCCCTATAAGGGGGTAAGCTTGCCTTGCTCCCAAGGGGGCAAGGATACTAATGAGTTGTCCCGAATTGTAGTCTAAAATAATTTACCCTGGCGCTCTATTTTATACTCTTGGCTATGTTGATATTTAACGTACTTTCGTATCATTTCTGAGTCTAAGCCAACGGTGTCAACACAGTAGCCCTCGGTCCAAAAATGGTTGCCCCAATAGGGTTTTTGCTTGAGATCTTTGTACTTGTTGAAGACACGGATTGCTGTTCTTCATTTAACAATACCGCAATAATTTGAAACAGATATTTTCGGAGGTATCATCGTTATCAAATGTATATGATCAGGCTGTATATTCATTTCCACAATTTCAACATGCTTCTGCTCCGAAAAGGCTTTGGTACAGTTACCGACTTCATTACCAATAGTGCCCGTGAGGATTTTATGCCGGTATTTAGGCACCCAGACAATATGATATTGGCAATGCCACAGTGTATGTGATAGTTTTCTGAATCGACTCATTGTTTTCTCCTTTCACTGTGGTTGTTGGGACAACTCAGTGGGTAGGAATAGCAATGAGTCGTTCAAATGGCAAAGCCTTTGAAGTCTGACCATGCCCAGAGGGCATGGATTTCAATGTTAAATTAAAAAAATGCTAATTTTTTTAGTGGAGTGATGCTTTTTCTCTTGATTTATCCCGTGAAATTCCAAAGGACAGCGAAGCGTATTTCACTGGGGCACGCCCTTTAATGGGTGACCTGCTTTTTCACCCAAAGCAATTGATAGCCAATTGAAGTCATTTCATTATTGCTTGCACGCTATAATATACTGCAAAAATTTACCCTACATACATCAGTCCTATTTTTTCTCTTCAGATGATTCATCCTCTTCATTAGAATGATCAGGACGTATTGCCTTAGTAAGGCCATTGATGTCGCCACTGTTGATGCCTATTTCTTTTAATATGGCATCTATCAGGGGAGCTTGCCCGCGATAGCGCAAAGCACTGTTAACCAGTTGATCAGCTAGGCTAGCATTTTTGTGAGTTGATGATCCACCACCATTCTCAGCCTCTGCGCAGCCTTGAGTCCCAGAATTAAGACCCTCTACACTGAATATTTTGATGCCTTCAATAGATTCCATCGGCTTAACGCTTTCGCGGATAATCTGAGGCAGGTGCTCAATAATTGCCATCTTGGTGCGCAAAGCAATCATAGGGTCATTAAGAGTATTTTCGGCCTCATTCCTGCCTCGAATGCCCGCAGTGTCAATAGAATAGCGCTTTTTTGCATTCTCTAGTCGGATTGACTCAGCCTCGCCTTCTGCTTTTGCGGATATAATAACTTTGTCTGCCTCCCCTTTCGAAATAATACGAGCCATTTCAGCTTCAATAATTGCAGCATTCCTTCTCGCTTCAGCCTGGCTAATCACTCCAATAGTATCACGTTCTGCCTTTTTACGCGCTTCTATCAGTTCTATCGCCTTCTGTCGTTGTGCAATTTCAGCTTGACGTGTACTCGTCACTTGCTCTTGAGATTTAACAGCTAATATACGCTCCTTATCAGCCTCCACCTCTGCTACAGACCTTTCCTTAGACTTAATAGCAATTGCAATCACACGGCCCTGATCCGCTAAATTGATATCCCTCTGATGATTTATCTCTGCAACTTCGATAGCACATTCCCTTGCAATCTCCTTTTCTCTCAAAAAAAGCTCTCTAGCAATACGTTGTTCCTCGATAGATCGTTCTGCTATTATCTGCGCACCATCTACCTTTTCCTTAGCAGCAATCTCGGCCTCCTTGGCTTCTCGCTCTTTTTCAGCCCGCTCTCTGGAAATGTGGGTATCATGCTCAACGCGGCGAATTTCGACCTCACGTTTATTTTCAAGTCTAGCAAATTCCTCTTCTTTCTCTAAATTCAATTTACGCATTTGAGCCTCAAGATTTTTTTTGCCGATCTCAACTTCATTATCACGCTCAACCTCATTCCTCCGACGCATTCTAGACTGAACTATCTCGGTAATTACTGTAAGGCCTTGAGCATCAAAAGCATTCTGAGGATTAAAATAGGTCTGATCAGTTTGATCCAAAGCACTTAAAGAGGCTGACTCCAGTTCCAAGCCCATATTCAAAAGATGCTCGGAGACTGAACTCCCCACCTTCCGCACAAAATCTAACCGCTTCTCGTGAATCTCATCCATATCCATCTCAGCTGCGACAGCTCTCAGGGCATCTACAAATTTACCTTCTACTAGCTCCTGCATCGCCTTTGCATCTATTGTACGCCTTCCAAGGCTTTGTGCTGCATCTGAAACAGATTCCATTGTACGCTTTACTCGAAAATAAAACTCGACTTTTACGTCTACCCTCATTCGATCATGTGTAATCAAAGACTGATTATTGGTGCACATTACCTCCAATCGAAGCGTTTTCATATTTACTGGAACAACTTCGTGCAATACTGGAATGACGATTGCCCCATTGCTTATAATAATTTTTTTACCCCCTAAACCGGTCCTCACAAATGCCATCTCACTAGAAGCTTTTCTATAAAATTTCCGTAAGAATAACCAAAGAATAACCAACGCAATTGCTAAGCAAATAGCGGTGATAATAATTATTGAAAATATATACACATCAATTCTCCTTATTAAAGTAAATTAATTGATTATTTTCAATGAACGGGAAAATTAAAATTACCACCCAAAATTATTTTCCCAACGTTCAAAGGCCCTTTAGCAATCTTGTCCTCCCATGTTGAAATATCTATGTGGCTAGCAATACAATGCCGAACTATTCCTGCATCTTCAACCCTACCCATTAGAATTGCTCCCACAATATTTTGGCCATCCAGAAAAAACTTTCTATAAACACCTTCTTTTTCATTAAAATAGCGTAGCTCTTTAAACTTATCCTCTTCTGGCTTTGTTAAGCCAATTAAAACTACAGGTATACCTGCAATCTTAGTCACATTTTCCCTAAATTGGTTTTTGCGCTTTGCTGTATAACCAGCCATATTCATCCCAGCAATTTCACCCTGTGCACAGGCATTCGACCATGTTGCTATAACCTCCATCTTGCCTGTAATCATATTTTTCCCCTCAGCCACATCACCAGCTGCAAAGATACCATCAAGGTTAGTCATCATTTTATCATCAACAACAATGCCATCTTTGATCTTTAGCGACGTTGTTTGCACCATAGTTACGTTGGGTTTCACACCTTTTCCAACAATAACAAGATCAGCCTGTAATACTTCATTAAAATTGGTAAGCACATTAACATACTGCCCTTTCTGATAAACCCGATGAATCCTTCTGCCAAAGAGTATCGAAACTCCTTGAGCTTCTAACTTCTCTTGGATAATTCTAGCAAATTCAAAATCTATTTGCTGAGATAAAATTTGATAAGAACCAACGGCAAGGGTAATTCTAATCCCCTTGCCCAAAACGGCATTAATGATCTGCAAGCTCACAAGGCCACCCCCAATAATAATTATTTTTCGTGCCTTTTTACTAGCTTTTTCTATTCTATCAGCATCACTAATGGTACGAAGAGCTGTAACATACTGTACCGCATCTCCGTCCACATTCTCTAGGGGTACAGCGGAAGCGCCAGTGGCTATAAGGAGATCGTCATATCTAACCCTGGAAAGGTCATTGAGATAAACAAGCCGTTTTACAGGGTCTATATCCATTACTATACGTCCAAACATTGTGCGCACATTAAATATCTTATAAAACTCGTCATCAACAATAAATAGATTGGCTCTCAGAATTTTCCCACCAATATAGTAGGTACTAAGCACCGGTGAATAAGCATTGCATCTTTCAGCAGATATCAAAACAATCGTATGAGAATCCCTCATTTTTCTCAATGACCTTATTGCAGACAACCCAGCTGCACTGTTCCCAATGATTACATGTACCTTCTCTCTGCTCATGTTAAATCTTTAAATAAAATCTACGATGCTTGTAGCAAGGCGTTACACCAATAACATTTAGTGATGTTCATACGGTTTTTGATATTTTTCTCCTTGCTTTTTGACATATTTTCCAATTTTATCCTCATTGCCGTGCTTTCCAACTGTGCTCATAAAATATCCATCCGTCCAAAATTCTCTATTCAACAACTGCTTCTTTGGCTCTGAGCTGCCCTAAAAATTTCTCGCACATTACGAGGCGCCGTATTATTAAAATCCTTAACAGACTATACGTGGGAACCGATTACACCAAGAAATGAAAATAATCCTTATCTGTACCAATTTCCAAACATACTTCCTCAGATAATTCATCGACATAAATATAAAAGCTGTACGCCTATACTTAACAAGAAATACCAACCAATACATCAATGCCGTATCATTAGTACTCTAATGTAATGTATGACATCTGGCCATTTCCCTCCAGCCGGCCGAGAAAATAACCAAAGGCACTTAAATCCTGCTCTCCTATAAATTAAGATTCAATTAGCCAATAAGCCCTATACCTTCCCAAAAGCACGGTAACCCCCAGTTCAACCACTAATGTCTAAGGCAACTCCAACCCAAGTTCCTGCAATTTCTTAGCAGTAGGTACCCCATCCGAACTCCAGCCTCTGATTCTATAATATTCCGGTATCATTTCAGCAAGATGGACAACCATACCTTCGGCTGGACCTTCAGGCATGGGCTCTTCCAACATTCTTTTTGGCAAACTATCATCCCTTCCAGATAGTCCAGCCTTCATATTGAAAAGCCTCTCTAAGTTAAATATTCTCTCTCCAATCCTCATCAAGCCCTTATATCCCCGTAAGTCAATTCCTGTAGCGGCTTCAATAAGAGCGCGAGCATGATCTTCGTTCAATTTCAAAAAGAACATGAAATTACACATACCACAGGAATCAATAATACAGAACCAATCTTGGACATCTGCTGCCAGTACCGGTTTGTCATCCCACCGATGAGGATCAACCGGGCCCACGTTATGATCCATAGTAATCCGCCAATGTTGAACGGAGTAAAGCGTTAGGTCATGCACCTCACCTCGAATATGGCATGCCCCACGGGAATTTGTAGCATACCCCAAACCCATCCCCTGTAGCCCTCTAGGGTCATAACTAGGAAATTCTAGTTTTTTTGACCCCATGAAAAGTTCGGGATGTCCATATCTTTTGGCCATACGGTAAGACCCATCAGCCAGAACCTTTCCAAACCCTTTTCTTAAGGCAGTGTCTTCAGTGAGTTTAATCACGGCCTCCAAGTTGCCAAAATTAAGGGGCATTCCTACATCTCTCTCTGGCAAATAACCCTTTTCATAAAGTTCCATTGCGCAGGCGATAGCCGCTCCACAAGAAATAGCGTCCATCCCCATTTCGTTACAAATAAAGCCAGCCTTAGAAACAACGTCAAGGTCATTAGTTTCACAGCTTGAGCCAAACAAACCAATGGTTTCATACTCAGGGCCTACACCTTCTCCAGCAAATTTAGGGTTGGTGACCTTGCTTACACGGCCACATCCAACAGGGCAGCCTGGGCAGGCTAAACCCATATTATGTCTTGTTGCAACATCCGCTGCCAGTTTATCACCGTTGATCTGCTCCCAGAAAGGGTTAACGCCTGTTTGAAAATTTCTTGTAGGGAGGCTGCCAAATTCTTTTACTAGAGCCAGCACACTGGGTGTACCGTATTGATGAAAATGCTCAGTATCTTCATTATCTAAAGCTTTGTAGCAATCCATCATCGCCTTCAGGAAAGCCTCGTTATCTGATACTTTTAAGCCATTAGTACCCAGGATGGCGATAGCTTTCAGATTCTTAGAACCCATAACCGCACCGACCCCGGACCGGCCTGAAGCCCTGCCCATGTCGCTCATAATGCAGGAAAATAAAACCAAATTCTCACCTGCTGGTCCAATACAGGCTACCTTGGCATCAGGATCAGTCTCTGCAATTACAGCGACTTCAGTCTCCGTGGTGCTTTTGCCCATTAAATGGGAGGCATCCCTTAACTCGATTTTATCGTTATTGATCCAAAGGTAAACTGGGTTTGCCGCCTTTCCTTCCAATATAATCATATCGTACCCAGCATATTTGATAGCAGAAGCAAAAGGTCCTCCAGCGCTGGATTCAGCAATGGCACCCGTCAAAGGTCCTTTGGTTACCACCATATATCGGCTCCCACCGGGAGCTGCAGTAGCGGTAAGAGGTCCAGTAACAAAGATTAACTTATTATCCGGGCTCAAGGCATCTAATGCTGGGTTTATCTCATCATAAAGATACTTCACCCCTAAACCTCTACCTCCTATGAAATTCTCTGCGCTCAAGCGATCCAACAACTCAACTGTAACCAAGGGCTGACTCAAATTAACCCTCAGAACATTACCTGTCCAGCCATACCACATAACTAATCCTCCCGATAAGATTCCAAAAGCTTTTCTGATACTTCTTTCCTTTTGTTCGCCACATTAGTGTGAGCATCTTCGAATTTTATAGCCCTAGTGCGGCAAACTTTAACGCATTGCGGATCTCCTCCACAAAGATCACATTTCTCTGCATATCCCTCCGCAACAAAGATATTCCCGAAGGGACAGGCCAAAGTGCACATCTTGCAACCAACGCACTTATCTTTGTGAACTGTTATTACGCTGACCTCGCCAGCATCATTTTTGTCTATGGATATAGCACCAGCAGGGCAAACCTTGGCACACCATGGATCCTCACATTGGTAACAGGTCACTGGCACCGCCGTAGATTGTTCAATGAACACGTTGACGTGAATTCTAGACTTAAGAGGATTGAACTCACCATGATGTGTAAAAGAGCAAATAAGCTCACATAATTTACATCCAGTACACTTCCCAATATCAATAACTATCCCTTTAGCCATTAGTTCCCCTTATTTATAACAATTCAAAGTCTTTTTCAAAAAACACTTTTAAAAAGCTTTTATTCTGATAAATTAATCCCACCTTGTAATACATTTATATCGACTTTTGATCAAACTTTATTTAGCTCCCATGACCATCGCTAAAACACTACAACAAAATCCCTTAAGGCAAGTTTTGTCTCAAAAAGCACACTACGCTTCTCTGAGTTGCATGAGAAAAATTTTGACAAGATAAAAGTGAATTCTATTTCATATAATTTCCTTAAAAGAGACTTTCAAAAACACAAAAAAATTGGTCAGAGTAAACACTCCAGAAATTTAACGTATCTAAATGCCTTTAAAAAATCCATGTCATCATTCCAATAGAACTCTTGGTGAAATTTAGCTTCCACTCAATACTGAATATTTTTATGGCGATAGCATACTTTTTATTAAGCCTAAATCCTCATATCATCACGCCGAACCCCGTACAACAGGTATAAAGGTTTTTTTTACCACGCGTAAGGACAGCTTTCTATCTCGAATCCGCATTTCTTCTGGCCATCTCTCAAGCGCCTCAGAGTCTTCAAACCTCTTCCCAAGCTGCAGCCCATCCTGAAGCCCTTTTTTTATCACACCTCTTTCCTGCGTGTTTCTATCTTCTGGCCATCTCTCCGATATTTCGTTCTCTAACCCCAATTCCTTTACTTTCCACGTTTCTTGAGCTTTTCCTTCTAAAACTCCTTTTTCTTTCGTCTGTCCTCCTTGCACTGGTTCCTCTCGGCTTTTAACAGAAAATATTAACCGCTTTTGGTCAACTCTGTCTTGCCATCTAGTCTGAGAACTTTTGTCCTGCCATCTGCCTTGAGACATAGATGTCGGTGTACTAGATGCCTTTAACCGTTGTGGTTTAATAGCTGCGATGGTTGCTTCCTCGGTCGGGCTGAGCCCTAAATATGCCTCCTTGACATGAGCGTTTTTTTGCAATTCTTCAGGGCTTCCTTCCAGAGTAATTCTTCCCGTTTCCATAACATAGGCTTTTTGAGCCAATTTAAGGGCCAGGCTGGCATTCTGTTCGATTAGCAAGATTGAAACTCCTTCATTAGCAATTTTTTCTATAATAGAACCTACCTCTTCGGTTAGTATTGGTGATAATCCCAAAGAGGGTTCGTCGAGAAGAAGAAGCTTAGGCCTGGCCATCAAAGCACGTCCTATAGCCAGCATCTGCTGCTCCCCACCACTTAAGTTAGACGCTGGTCGGTGGGACGTTTTTCTCAGTACAGGGAAATATGTGTAAATGTCTTCTAAATCGGCTGCCAACCTACCCACATCCTTCCTCAAATAGGCGCCAGTCAAAAGATTGTCCAAGACACTCATTTCCGGGAAAAGCCTTTTACCTTCTGGAACTTGTACTATACCTAATTTAGTAATTGTTTCAGGCGCCAGCCCATCAATTCTTCCACCCTCAAACAAAATCTCGCCTGAAGTGATTGGCACCAAGCCAGAGATTGCCCTCAATGTCGTGCTTTTCCCTGCACCATTAGCGCCAATCAAGGTAGTGACAGCACCTTTCCGAGCCTCCATTGAAATTCCTTTAAGGGCCTGGACCCCACCATAACGAACAACAAGATTTTTCAAAATTAGCATATTATGTCTTTACCTAAATAAGCCTCTATTACCTCGGGGTTAGTAGAAACTATTTCAGGCGCTCCCTCAGCAATCTTATTACCAAAGTTTATGCATGTGACCTTGTCGCAAGTTGTCATCACTGCCTTCATATCATGTTCTACTAGTAAGACAGTAATTCCACGGTCACGAAGCCTCGTTATTCTATTTATAGTGTCTCTAGTTTCTGTAGGATTCATCCCAGCCACTGGCTCGTCGAGTAAAATCATTTTTGGTCCAGTGGCTAGGGCATTGGCTATTCCAAGGGCAGTCTGATGGCCAAGTGGTAAGTCTGCTGCAACTTCATCCTTTCTATCTACTATATCCATGCTTTCGAGTAAATTGAGGGCCTTTTTCTCTATTTCCTTTTCTTTATGACGTGTTTCAGTAGAATGCCAAAATTGCTGCCAAAGTGTAGTTCCTGTATGAAGATGAAAGGAAATTAGCACATTCTGTATGGCAGTCATTTCGCTGAATAGGGCAGTCACTTGAAAGGTTCTGGCAATGCCTAAGCTTGCTACAACATAAGGAGGTCGGCCTGTTATTTCCTGTCCTTGCCAAATAACGGCCCCCCTATTTGGTTTAAGGAACCCTGAAATCATGTTAAATAGAGTAGTCTTGCCCGACCCATTGGGCCCGATCAAGCCTCTTATTTCACCCTCTTCAATGCTCATTTCAAGCTCATTTACAGCCACATTTTCACCAAAATTTTTACATAATCCCTTTAATTCTAATATAGCCATAATGCCTTTCTCCACAAACTAAACCCCAAAGGACAAATTCTTAATTGCAGCACTGAAAGGCAAAATAAATTGTCAAATAGCATTCCTTATTCTCCAAATGAAATCCGAATTCTCCAGATTTTTCTTATTGAAAAACCCAGTCGATTAGGTAAGCTCTCTACTCCATGCGGCAGAAATATCAACGTTAAAATGATTATAATGCCGTAAAACATAGGTACCCATTCTGCTAAAGGTCTTAGCGCCTCGCCCACTAAAGTTAATAACACAACTCCTATGATTGGCCCGGCAAAGGTAGCTGAGCCACCAAATACTACCCATACCAAAAGATATAATGTGCTTGTAAATCCAAACTGTTGAGGCTCAATGGCCCACAATCTATGAGCCAAAAGTACACCAGCAATACCTGCAAAGAAAGATCCTATTGAAAAAGCTAGCATTTTGTAACCATCGGTATAAATACCTACGCTTTTTGCAACAGCTTCCTGAGATTGTATGGCTTTCATAGTATCCCCTATGCGCGACTTATCCAAACGATACATGAGAGATAGACAGATAGTAGTTACCACTAAGGTCAAGAAATAGTAAGGTATGGCCTCAGAGAAATCCACTGAGGCTATGCCAGGGATGCCTTCAGGGATAGGAACCTCCAACCCTCTGTGACCTCCAAAAGGGATCTTAAATCTAGCCCAACAGAGTCTAATTGCTTCACCCGCTGCAAATGAGGCTACGAAAAAAGAAAAACCTTTTGTCCTGGCTAAAGGGTAGCTGATTGCCAAGCCTATTATTCCAGAGGCCAAGCCAGCTAATGGTAAGCAAAGCCAGAATGAAAGACCTGCTTTGCCAGTCATTAGTGCAGTTGCATATGCTCCAACGCCCATCATGGGCACATGAGCCAGAGACCATCCGCCTGTAGTAGTAATTACGCGAAAGCTCACAGCCAAAATAATATTTATTAGAAGCATAGTCAAAAAATCAACCTTGTAAAGGCTTACAGTAAATGGGGCTACAATTAAAGTAATAGCCAAAATTATCAATCCCAGCCCCACATTCACATTATTATTCTGCATGACCTGTAAGTCCTTCGGGTTTAATTGCTAAGATGACGAGCATTACTAACGTGTTTACCAAATTGGCAATAGTTGAATCTAAAATCATGGTAACGATGGTTGTTAGAAACCCAAAAATTAGTGCAGCAAAGATAGTCCCTTTAATATTCCCGGCCCCTCCTACAATGACGACTACAAATGCCGTCCAAATTATCGAATGTCCCATATATGGATGAACTGACATAATTGGCGCCATAAAAGCCCCTGCTGCGCCTGCCATAGCCGAACCTAAAAGCATCGCAACAGCTGCAATCTTCCCAGGGCTTATGCCGTAAAGCGAGGCCGCTTCGGCGTCCTGAGCTGATGCGCGAAGGCCTCTTCCAACTTTGAACTTGGCCAAGAAATACCAAACTGCCCATAACAGTATTATCGTTGCCGGAAAAACAATGAATCTCTGCCAACTGGTAGAGGCACCGCCTATTTCGAAAATTTGGGGGAATGCAGTAGGCACGGGCTTCATCTTCCCAAGGCCCCAAATTTCGACCACAGCAACTTGTAGAATAAACACAAGGCCCACGGACATAATAAAACCGCTTAAGACATTCCCGTGCGCATATCTAAAAATCAATTTTTCAGAGACTAATCCCAAGAAACCAACTATAACAATAGCGGCCCCTACAGCCATAAAAAAGGGCCAATGATTTAAGGCGTACAAGACCCAAATTGTATAGGCCCCAACCATGTAAAACTCTCCGTGGGCAAAATTCACAATGTGCATAACTCCAAAAACCAAACTTAGGCCCACAGCTATCAATGCATAAAACGAACTTGTCATAAGCCCATTAAGGATTGTTTGCCAAAATAGTTCCATCTCCCGTTTAGCCCTTAATCACCAAAAATTATTGAGAACCCACGGGGACAAACCCGTGGGTATTTAATGAAGCTATGTTTTTCTTCAGCGGTTATCACTTTCTAGTAGCAATAATCCGATTAGGTAACAGAAAAAACTAAACCAGCCTTTATGCTAATATATTCCATATTTCAGGTCATTTATCATACGTTTTCACACCCCACCTTTTAAGAGTTTTAAAAAGAATTTCCCGATTATTACCTTGCTTTATCCAATCCAAAGCGTTCATCCAGTCTACAATGAGAGGTTTTCCGTTTACCTGTACCTCTGTCATAGGCCAGGTAGGCACTAGCAGGTTATCCATCCCGAATACCTCTTTCCCCCACCAAACTCCTGGTCCAAAAGAATGGGGAACAGTTTTGGCTGCCTTCAATGCCTTAAATACTTCCTCAGGTTTAACGCTACCAGCAAGCTGCACTCCATATTTCCACACATCAAGAGCTGCCGCATATTCCCATGTTATATCTGAAAACCCATGCGGCTCCGGGTATCTTTTTCTCCATTCATTCCAAAATTCATGATGTTCTTTTGTAAGCTTAGGGTCATCAAAATCTGGAAAGCCTAATATAGCGCCAGCTACAAATTCTTTGGGCACCTTAGCAACAATAGCATTGTAGTCCCAACAGGCCGAGGTTAATATACCCTTCCACCCCTGTGTATACAATTGTTCAACAATGAGGGCTTGAAATTCCGGATAAGTTGCACCCATGCTGATTATTTCAGGGTTTTTGGGCAAAACAGCGCTGACTATAGGAGCAAAATCAGTGGTTTCAACTGCAAAGGGCTTGCTATAAACCATATTTATACCCGCGGCTTCAAATCCTGCCTCCGACCACGCTATTCCTGCAAGCCCTATTTGATCATCTTGAGACACAATAGCCGCAGTCTTTGCCTTGGGATGAGCCTTAGCAATATAAGCAGTGTGCAAAAGATGGTAAACCGGAAAGTTGTCTGTAACGTCCATAAGATAAGGTCGATCAGGCGCAATGTCAGACGCTATTAAAACAAAGGTAATTATCTTATGTTTAGTTAGGAAAGGCTGAACAGCTGAACTAGTCGCTCCACCCAACATCAACATTGCAACGACATTGTCCTCTAATACCAATTTCCTAGCGCCAAGCAAGGCCTTACTCCCGATAGCCTCATTATCGTACTTGATAATTTCTACCTTATAGCTCTTGTCTCCAACCCTAATACCTCCAGCTCCATTGATTTTGTCAAGCCATATCCCCACGCCCTCTAGGCCTGGAAGTCCCCACGCGGCTGCTGGACCAGACAAAGGCGCATTATACCCAATCTTCACTGTTTCCGCTGCAAGTAACTCCTGATTTTCGAAATTCACTAATCCCACTGATATTAATAAAATCATAACAAAAAATACTAATTTTTTCATGACATATTCCTCCCTTTATAACATAGTTGCTCAAAAACACCCCCTACATTTTAACTTGTTTCTTTCTCATCACCTCCTATCTGTTATGGAATCGCTGTAAAAAAAGAAAAAAACCTAGGATCTTTGCTTTCAACGCTCACCAATAGCTTTGGTTTAACTTTACATTATATCCTCTTACCAGTAATGCGGGTCAGGAGGATCACCGTTAACTATAATATTAAATATATCTGCCTACCGCAGCCATACCCTGCTATTATCCGTTCCATCGACTAAACCCTCTATCTAAGGCATACTTATATTTCAAATTAAAAAATTATAATAAAAAAGCAAATAATAATTGTCCCTAAAAACTGCCTTGTATCTTAAATCCTAAACTATTTTACTTTTAAGTAACCTGATATGCTACATTTTTGTAAAACTATCTTCTAAAATTTTAAAACCCTGCTCAAGTTGAGCGTTTGATATAACAAGCGGCACAAGAATCCTTATAACATTATGATAAACTCCGCAACTAAGG
>CAYMVB010000359.1:0-10012 GCA_964393665.1 uncultured Desulfobacteraceae bacterium
ATTATTGACTCCGGTCATGACGGAAGTCATGCCCTCCCTGCTATTCTTTATACGCAGCTTCTTGGATTGAGCCTTGGCATAGACGGGGAAACCCTGGGATTAGGGCATAACCGTTTAGACATAAGCAAGATAGAGAAATTTTTTTAAAAGTACAATTTTTTATAAAGTTCTCACAACTTTTTGTGCTTGCTGAACATTGAGATAAAGGTTTTTATAAGAATTTATATCATATAAGGTAAATGAAGTTGCTTTTTTCTAAAGGCCTAAGATCAAGGTCTATATCCCTGTTTTTAGCCCTTCGAAGCAAAGCTTATGGTAATTAGAGTCGAAGGGTTTAGTGTAGTAGAGGACATTATTATCCTTTTTTCATAGAATACTTTCAGGGGATTTATGGCAAAAGACAAAACAGGTGCTGTTGTTGTCGTGGGAGGGGGAATTGGAGGTATACAGGCATCTCTTGACCTTGCAGATTCCGGCCTTTACGTTTATCTCGTTGAAAAATCTTCCAGCATTGGGGGCAGAATGTCTCAACTGGATAAGACATTCCCTACAAATGACTGTTCAATGTGTATCATGTCCCCGAAACTTGTGGAATGTGGCAAGAACCTCAATATTGAAATTCTTACCCTTGCTGAGGTAAAGGCCATTAACGGAGAGCCTGGAAATTTCCAGGTCTTATTGAAACAGAAACCAAGGTATATAGACCTGGATAAATGCATCGCATGCGGCACGTGTTCTGAAAAATGTCCTAAAAAAGTCCCTGATGATTATAACGCAGGGCTTACAAAAAGAAAGTCGGCCCACATACGTTACCCTCAGGCTGTTCCATTAAAATATGTTATAGATTCTGATAATTGCATATATTTTGAGAAGGGAAAATGCAGGGTCTGTGAAAAGTTTTGCCCTGCAGATGCTGTTGATTTTAGTCAGACTGAAAAAGAGATAACAGTGAATGCCGGAGCTGTTATTCTTGCAACAGGATTCCAAACATATGACCCCGCAGTTAGTGACACCTACAATTATAAGCAATTCCCTAATGTAGTTACAAGCCTTGAATTTGAAAGGATATTGAGTGCAACAGGACCGTATCAGGGCCGCCTTCTCCGCCCTTCTGATAAAAAGGAACCCCAAAAGATAGCCTGGGTGCAGTGTGTCGGTTCCAGAAATGTCCATTTAGGTGATAAAGGCTATTGCTCCGGTGTTTGTTGCACGTATGCCGTCAAACAATCTATGGTGGCCAAAGAACATAGCGACATTGAACTTGATGCCGCTATTTTCTACATAGATATAAGGACCTATGGTAAGGATTTTGAAAAATTTTTTAATAGGTCAAGGGATGAAATGGGCGTGAGGTATATTAAATCAAGGGTAAACGCAATATTGCCAGGAGAGAATGAAGGTGATCTTGTGATCCGATATGTAGACGAAAGCAGCAGGGTCGTACAAGAGGAATTTGATATGGTTGTATTGTCTGTTGGGCTTGATATACCAAAGGAGTCAGTTGAGCTATCTAATAATATTAGCGTGGGTTTAAATCATTACAATTTTGTTGAGACCGGCTATTTTGATCCCGTACAGACAACAAGGGAGGGAATATTTGTCTGTGGTGTCTTCCAGGGCCCAAAGGATATACCTGAGACAGTAACGCAGGCAAGCGCAGCAGCGGCAAAAGCCTCAAGTCTTTTATCAAGTGCAAGATTCAGCCTTACAAAGGAAAAGCAGTACCCTGAAGAAATAGATGTTATTGGACAGGAGCCTCGTATAGGCGTGTTTGTCTGCCATTGCGGGACTAATATCGGGGGTGTCGTCAATGTCCCTGAGGTAACTGAATATGCCTCTTCCCTGCCCAATGTTTTAGTGGCAGAAGAAAATCTCTTTACCTGTTCGCAGGATACGCAGGTTAAAATAAAAGAAAGGATAAGGGAGTACAAGTTAAATAGGGTGGTGGTAGCATCTTGTTCTACAAGGACACATGAGTCTTTATTCCAGGATACAATACGTGAGGCGGGGCTTAATCCCTATCTTTTTAGCATGGCAAACATCAGGGACCAGGATTCCTGGGTTCATCAATCTGACAAGGAGGGTGCAACAAGGAAGGCAAAGGATTTGGTAAGAATGGCAGTGTCTAATGCGGAGAAACTTTTGCCTCTTTCAAGATCAAGGCTCCCGGTAACAAAGAGGGCCCTTGTTCTTGGTGGAGGGGTTGCAGGTATGACAGCGGCGCTGGACATTTCAAGACAAGGTTTTGAGGTAGTTCTTGTTGAGGTGGAAAAGGAATTAGGAGGGATGGCAAAAAAGATTCATAGAACTCTACAGGGCGATGACGTCCAGGCATACATAGAAGGCCTCATAGAACAGGTAAACCATAATGATAACATTCAGGTCCTTAAGGAGGCGCTTTTGGCCGATTTTTCCGGTTCAAAAGGTAATTTTAAAACATTATTGAATGTTGGCCCTGCTATGTATCACAGAGAGGTAAACCATGGAGCATTGATTGTCGCTACTGGGGCGAAAGAATATGTCCCTAAGGGATACTTATATGGGGAAAATGAATCTGTCAAAACACAGGTTGAATTAGAGGATATCCTTTTAAAGAATAGAGAAGCCGCTAAAGGATGGCACAACATTGTAATGATACAGTGCGTTGGATCAAGAAATGTCGAAAACCCTAATTGCAGCCGTGTTTGCTGTCAGCAGGCTATTAAGAATGCTATTGCCTTAAAAGAGATAAATCCCACCAATAATATATACATACTCTACAGGGATATAAGAACCTATGGTTTTGCCGAGGATTATTATAGAAAGGCTAGAGAGCTGGGCGTCCATTTTCTGCGGTTTAAAGAACACGAGGAGCCAAAGGTAGAAGAAGTGGACGCCAGGGTTCAGGTTAGTTTTAGGGATACTACATTGGGTAGGAATGTGATTATAAATCCTGATCAGTTAATTTTAAGCGCGGGTGTGGTTGCAGGCGACACAGAAGAGCTTTCAAATATCCTTAAGGCGCCGTTAACGAGTGACCATTTCTTTTTAGAGGCCCATGTAAAATTACGACCAGTGGACACCCAGACCGATGGTATTTTTATATGTGGCACAGCGCATTCCCCTAAGCGAATTGATGAAGCTATTAGCCAGGCCTTGGCGGCCTCCTCAAGGGCATGCAGCCTATTGGCAAAGGATTACATAGAGGTAGGTGGAGTTGTGGCAAAGGTAGACCCGGAACTTTGCGCTGCTTGCCTGATTTGCGTAAGGGCATGTCCTTATGAAGTGCCATGTATTAATGAGGATGGGGTTTCAGAGATCGATATTTCCAAGTGCCATGGATGCGGTATATGCGCAGCTGAATGTCCTGCAAAGGCTATTACACTTCAACATTTCGAGGATAATCAAATTCTGGCACAGGTTGACGCATTGATGGAGGCAATACAGTAAATGATGGAATTTAACCCGGTTATTCTTTCTTTTTGTTGCATATACTGAGGATACGAAGCTGCGGACCTGGCAGGTTCGATGCGCTTGTCATATCCTGATAGTATAAGGATTATCCAGGTACCATGCACTGGTAGGGTGGATGTCATTCACCTTATGGAGGCCTTTCAAAGGGGAGCTGATGGTGTATATGTGGTTGGATGCCTTGAAGGTGAGTGCCACTATCTTACGGGTAATTTGAGGGCCAAAAAGAGGGTACAATATACAAAAGAATTACTTGATGAGATAGGCGTTGGGGGGAACCGTTTAGAAATGTATAATATTGCTGCTTCTGACGGGCCCAAATTTTCAGAGGTTGCTAGAGAAATGGATGAAAAAATCAGGGCCTTAGGTCCAAGTCCGATCAAGACAATGCTGCAAAAAATACATGCGGATGATTTATCTATTCATGTTTAAATAAGTTTCTAACCCTTTTAAAGAGGTTTACTTATGATTGTAGCAGAAAGAAAACCGCTTGATGAAATAATAGGATTTATAAAGGATTGCAAAAAGATCCTTGTTGTTGGATGCAATGAGTGTGTCACGGTATGTTATGCAGGCGGTAAAAAAGAGGTGGCTATTTTGGCATCTGCCCTTAAAATGGCATTTCTCAAGGAAGGGAAGGAGCTGGAAGTCAAGGAGGTCACATTAGAACGCCAGTGCGATCAGGAATACCTGGAGGAGATAAGGGATATGATTGATCAATACGATGCTGTTCTTTCGATGGCCTGTGGTGTAGGAGTACAGTTTATGGCGGAGAAATATCAAAGCATGCCTGTTTATCCGGCGCTGAATACACTTTTTATGGGTGGAGCTGAAGAAATGGGTGTCTGGTCGGAGCGCTGTCAGGGTTGTGGCCAATGCATCCTGGGGGAAACAGCAGGCATATGCCCCATTACCAGATGTGCAAAAAGACTCCTGAACGGCCCATGTGGTGGTTCTACACAGGGACATTGCGAGATAAACAAGGATCTTCCTTGTGCCTGGCAATTAATAATAGACAGACTGAAGGTATTAGGGAGGTTGGATGATTATGACAAGCTTATTTCTATAAAGGATTGGTCTACTGAGCGCTCAGGGGGCCCGAGAAAAATCGTTAGGGAGGATTTGCAGCAATGAACCCTAAGACACCAAGCAAATTAGAAAAGATACTCGCATCAGGCCAGTTGGCAGTAACTTCAGAATGTGGCCCGCCACGAGGGAGTAATGGCGATGCTATTGCCAAAAAGGCTGAAACGATCAAGGACTATGTAGATGCAATCAATATTACAGATAATCAAACATCAGTAACACGCCTTTGTAGCCTTGCAGCGGTTATTCGCCTAAAGTTAATGGGACTCGAACCTATATTACAGATGGTTACAAGGGACAGAAACAGGATTGCTTTACAAAGCGATATACTGGGTGCTGCTTCTTTTGAAATAAATAATATTTTATGCCTCTCCGGAGATCACCAGCAGTTTGGAGACAATCCCCAGGCCCAAAATGTTTTTGATATTGACTCTATGCAGTTGATTCAGACAGTTAGGTATATGAGGGATGAGGGGAAATTTTTGGGAGGTGATGACCTTGAAAAATCTCCCCAGATGTTTGTGGGTGCGGCATGTAATCCTTTTGCGGACCCATTTGAGATACGTGCCCGTCGTCTTGCGAAGAAGGTGGCTGCCGGTGTTGAATTTATCCAGACCCAGTGCATTTATAATCTGGATAAGTTTGAACTTTGGATGAAACAGGTACGGGATATGGGGCTTCATGAAAAGGTATATATATTAGCTGGTGTAACGCCTTTCAAGTCGGCAGGCATGGCAAAGTATATGAAAAACCGTGTTCCCGGAATGGATGTTCCTGATGAGGTGGTAAAAAGAATGAGTGGCGTGGATAAAGACAGACAATCTGAGGAAGGAATAAAAATCTGCATTGAGTCCATTCAGCGCCTGAAAGATGTAGAAGGTGTAAGGGGTTTTCACATAATGGCGATAGAATGGGAGGAAAAAGTGTCCGAGATAGTCCAAAAATCAGGCCTTCATCCGAGACCTTCAGTATCTTAGAATTCCCTCACGCTGCAAAATAGGGGGAAGATAGTAGTTTAATAAGAAAATTAGCATGTGTTTTGTAGATGAATTTGTAGGATTATGGGTAGGACATTTAACATCGCGCTCCATGATGCTATTTTTTTATTTCTATGGTTTGTGCAAAGCTTTCATGTTAGCTGATGAAGGTGAGGTATTATTTTTAGTTGACTACAATAATATTAAAATATAAAATAATACTAAAAATTATGATTCTATATCTAAATCATTGAAAATTAAAAGGGGGTACTATATGTCCGATAATAAGCTTGTATTGGTTGTTGATGATGATCCTGATTTAGTTGAAGCAATTTCTATGAAATTAGAAAGTAAGGATTACAATGTATCAAAGGCTTATGATGGGATAGAGGCCTGGGATAGGATAAAGGAAGAAAGGCCGGATTTGATTATCCTGGATGTTATGATGCCACGTAAAAATGGCTATGAACTATGTGATGAGATTAAAAATAACCCAAAATATCAGGATATTACCGTTATTCTTTTAACCGCAGTAGGCTCTGCTGTTACAACTACGAGCTATTCTCACCAGGACGGGATGAATACCCTTGCTGATGATTACATTCCTAAGCCTATTGATCTTGATAAACTTATGTCAATGATTGGAGATTATTTAAGCTAACCTTGGTCCAGCGAGGTTGTTTGAAAAAAATAATTGTATGAATTTAAAAATATGCCTATAAAGGCTATGTAATGGATAGATTGAAGATAGGGGGTTTGAAAATTAGTTTTGCCCTTTGTCAGTTCGAGCTTAAGGGAATGGAACCCCCACAAAAAATCCTATCAAATATAAGTAAGGCCCTTAGCACTGAAAAAATTAATATAGAATTCCTCACATATAATTCAGCTAACAGCGGTCCTTACCATATTTCCCTATGCGTCAACCAAAACAATTTTTATTCCACGTCGAAGATATTTCAAAGAAATGATTTGTTGCCTCTAAATTGGGAGGTAATTCCAAGGGAAGGAATTGGGATGGTTACAATTTTCCCTTACGATTCTGCCCTGGCTATATTGGCTGTTATTATGGTTTCATGGGGGAAGAATTCCATACCTATTTATGGGGTTGCGACTTCCCTTTCCGCAGTATCGTTTTTAACAGACTTTCAAGCTATTGATAAGGCTGTTGAGGTTATCCAGGCTTCTTTCCAGTTGCCAGGTAATCATGCCCCTCTAAAACCGGAGCTTCATTACTATCAAAGCAGTCTCAGAAAGAAAGATTAATCTACATGGAGACAATTGCCGTATATTGGGAGCCCAGAATTAAAACGTATGGGCTTAATACGTTAAACAATTTGTCTCTTTTTGAATTTTATTACCCTGAGGAAAAAATTATAGGATTGGGTAAAATCCTATCCAGCGATAATTTCCAGGGTATTAAAACAAAATTCATGATTCTACAAAGGCTGAAGGATGGAGTTTCACTAGTTTTTTGTCTTTCCGAAAAAGATGGGGGGAATTTTCATGCCTACTTGAAAAAAGATTTAGCCTTAAGGCCTTATAAATATGTACATTCTGTTGGTATTTTATTCTTTCATGGACCACATTTTGGTGACAGGTATGGAATAGCTGATGCCGCTTTCTCCCCTCTTTTTGAAGCGGGCATAAAGATCATATCATCTGGCTGCTCTTCAGCATCTATATTTCTCGTAATGGCAGAAGATGATTTAAAAAAGGCAGAGGAGATATTAACTAAAACATTCGATTCTGCGAAATAATATTTCCTGAAAATGAAACATGGAAACTATTGAGTGGCAAAAAAAATTATTTGACTCCCTTTCCTTTCCAACGCTTATACTTTCACTAGATATGAAAGTTGTTGCGGCTAACACTAAATTTCTTGAGAAATATACGTACAACAGAGGGCAAATAGTGGGGAAGAAATGCTACGAGGTTCTTTATGACCTCGAGATGCCTTGCGAAGAGGTAGCCTGTCCTTTGCTCAAGGTAATAAAGACAAAGAAAGGCACATCAAGTCCAAATAAGATGAAGGGAAATGACGGTAAAGATATTTATGAGGATAGGGTGTGTTCCCCAATTTATAACGATAAAGGTGATGTCAGCTATATTTTGGTAAGCATTAGGGATATCACCAAAATTAAACTTTTAGAAATAGAGTCTCACAGAAGCAGGGATTTTCTGGAGAATATTATTAATAGCTCTGTTTCAGCTATTATCGTTGCGGACATGAGGGGTGTAGTTTTGTTTATGAATGAAAGCGCGCGCAAGCTATTTGGTTATACAACCAAGATTGCCGTTGGTGAAAGCATAGCAGAGTACCTTTATACCCCCGGGGGGGCGAGGAGTATAATGAAAAAGCTCCGTAGCCGAAGATATGGGGGTGTCGGCAAGCTCTATTCGACAAATATGACGATTATTACGTCATCAGGCAGGAAGGTGCCAGTAGAGATGAATGCCTCTATAATTTATGAGAATGGGAAAGAGATTGCGACAATGGGGATCTATAATGACCTTAGGCCAAAGATAGAGATAGAAAAGAAATTACGAGAGGCAGAAAGAATCAAGCTTGCACAATCAAACAAAATGGCTTCATTGGGGCAGCTTGCAGCTGGTGTAGCCCATGAAATTAATAACCCCCTCAGCGGAATACTTATAGACGCCAGTTTAATTTTGGAGGAACTAGAAACCGATAATCCCCTCAAAGAAGATATAAAAAATATTATAGATGACACAAACAGATGCAAGGATATTGTAAAGAATCTCCTTGCCTATTCGAGGCAAGTGGAAATAAAAGAGGAGACGCTGGATATGAATTCCGTGATAGAACAGGCATTTTCTTTATTAAAAAACCATGCGCTTCTGCAAAATATAACCATAAAAAAGGAGTTTTCTGATGGCATGTTATTGTTTAAGGGCGATAAAAACCAGCTTATACAGGTATTTACGAATATGATAATAAACTCAGCACACGCTATAAAAGATTTTGGGACTATAACTATGAAGACTGATAGAAATAAATCTAAGGGAAAAATTTATGTTGAAATACGTGATACGGGTTGTGGGATCCCGGAGAATATTCTTCCAAAAATTTTCGACCTTTTTTTTACAACAAAAGAAGAAGGTAAGGGAACCGGACTTGGTCTGGGGACTGTACAGGGAATAATTGAAAAACATGGAGGAAAGATTGAGGTCAAGGAAACAAGCCCTCGAGGTACGACCTTTCAAATATCTCTTCCGCTATTTACAGTTTCAAGAGATACTCTTGTTTAGAAGGAGAATTTATCCATGGACCTTTTTGGAGACCAGTCATACCAGGCAAAGATACTGGTGATAGATGATGAGAGGCGTATCAGGGAAGGCTGCTCAAAGATATTAAAAAAGGAAAATTGTCTTGTAGATGTGGCTGGAAATGGCGATGTCGGTCTTGAGATGATTGCTGCAAGGCACTATGATATTGTGCTCACCGATTTAATGATGCCTGGCACGGGCGGCATGGAGGTAGTCAGTAAGGTCAGGGAAAGAAGCCCTGATGCAGTCGTTATCGTCATAACAGGCTTTGCAACACTAGAACATTCTATAGAGGCAATGAAGAATGGTGCCTTTGATTTTATTCCAAAACCATTTACGCCTGATCAATTGAGGATTGTGGTTAGTAAAGCCCTTAAGATGACAAGAACTCTCCAAGATATAGCAACAGAAAAATCACGCCTCAAAACGATTGTTAATTATCTGGCAGGAGGGATACTCGTTACGGATAGAGAAAAAAATATTATACTTTATAACCCTGCTCTCCTTAAAATGTTGGGATATGAAGGAGATGCCTTAAACGATAGGCCGCTCAGCGATCTTACTACTGACGAAAGGCTACATAAAATAATAAACGGCATTCTCGATTTAAAGGAAGATGAATTTAAGACATTAAGCGCTGAGATTGAGCCCCAAAATGGAAGAGTGAACAGTTCATCAAGCCAATTATTCTTAAGGGCCCAGGCCGTGCCTTTTCAAAGCGGGTCAGGTGAAGTACTCGGGTCTGTAACGATAATAGATGATATTACACATCTAAAGGTGATGGATCAGATGAAATCGGATTTTGTCAGTATGGTTTCTCATGAGATAAGGAGCCCTCTCACTACGGTATTAAGTCAGATCAAAATTCTTTTAGACGGCCTAGCAGGGGAGCTTGCAGCAAAGCAGGCTGATATACTGAGCAGGATGTCAATGAAGATACATGGCCTTGTTGAATTGTCAAATGAACTCCTTGATCTCTCGCGTATAGAGGCAGGCCTTATCGTGCAAGACAGGAAAGAATTGCAATTGATGGATATTCTTAGTGAATTAGTAAAATTCTTCCAGCCCCGTGCCATAGAAAAAAATATATCTCTAAGCCTCGAAAGAGCAAAACTCCCTCTTATTAATGCGGATCCAAAGAATATGGAGGAGGTTTTTAGCAATCTTATCACAAATGCATTAATATATACGCCGGAGGGAGGAAAGATAAC
>CAYMVB010000360.1:0-6268 GCA_964393665.1 uncultured Desulfobacteraceae bacterium
ATACCTTATGGATAGAGGATCAGATTGGAACCCTTACCCCATCCCAGAGAAGGTGGCTTGATATAAGAAGGAGTGCGGAGATTTGGTAGGGGGTGGAAACCATAAAAAAGATGGCCCGGAATATGTTATGAAATACTTGTTTTATTATGAATTCAATCTATGTTAATGAGGACCTTTTTATTATTATTTTTTGAACTATCATACGTCAATACGCTAGATTTGATAAATGATATATGATGGCTATGCTCATTAGAACGTAATCTTTTCGATTTGTTTTTCTATTCTATTCAACATGTAAATTTTAATATGAGATAGACCCTTTTGCCTTGGATATATTTCAAGAAATCCCTATCATGCTGTCTTAATTATAATTAATCCATTTTGCACATTCACCTTATTTAATAGTAATAGAATGAGGCCTTTCCCGTCCACAAAGAAAATACAGAGCAAGTGCGGAGATATTATCATAATAAGACCTTATGAGGAAAGGTATTTCTCATCATTACTACGGATGTATGATAGCTATAGCCCCCTTAACTCAGTGCAAGGGTTACCTCCAATTGAGAAGGAAACGCGGCATCAATGGGTAGAGGACATGATTAGTCGAGGCTCTAATGTCTTAGCAATGCACGGGGATAGGGTAATAGGACAGGCCAGTTTTTTTTCTATGCCTGTTAACTGGGTAGAATATTTTATCTTTATACATCAGGATTTTCAAAGAAAAGGCATTGGAACTGCTATGACTTTGAATGTGATTGAGTGGGCTCGCAAGGAAAGCCTTTCTGCTATTTGGCTTAGTGTAGAAAGAAACAATTATATAGCAATATCTCTTTATCGTAATGTCGGGTTTCAACGTTTTCAGTCGAGCGGGTTTGAATTGGAGATGATATTTACGATAAGTAAAGAATAAGTATATATTTTGTTTTTCTGTAAAGCCCGATCAGCAAAAAAGCCTTTAAATAATTAGGCCCTTACTTTGCAAAAGAGATAGAAAAACGACTCGTTGTCCCTTATTACTGAACCGATTTTAAATGAAGGGAACTTTTGGCTAAATAAGGTTAACATAATGAAAGGAGATTTCGAAATGAAAGAAGAGCTAACCTCGAAGGGAAAAATTTTTTCTGTGCCCGATGGATGGCGAAAAAACGCTTATATAAATAGCATAGAAAAATATAGAGAAATATGGAAGCGTTCTATAGATGATCCTGATGGTTTCTGGGACGATATTGGTGAAGAATATGTAAGCTGGTTCAAGAAATGGGATAAGGTTTGCGAATATGATTGGAATAAATCTCCAGAACATAAATGGTTCTTAAACGGCAAGCTGAATGTTTCTTATAACTGCCTTGACAGGCACCTTGATAAAAGAGGTGATAAGGCAGCTATAATATTTGAAGGCAATGACCCTTCAGATAGCAAGGTTTATACATATAGACAGCTCCACGAAGAGGTATGCAAATTTGCGAATGTCTTAAAGGCAAAGGGTGTGAAAAAGGGTGACAGGGTTTCTATATATCTGCCCATGATTCCTGAGCTTGCCATAGCAATGTTGGCATGCACGAGAATTGGTGCAATACATAGTGTTGTGTTTGGTGGATTTTCAGCGGATTCCTTAAGAAATAGGCTTCAGGACTGTGAAGCAAAGGTATTGATATCGTGTGATGGCACATTTAGGGGGAGCAAGGCTATACCAACTAAGAGCAATGCTGATGAGGCGTTAAAGGATTGTCCGAGTGTTGAAACAAATATTGTAGTAAAAAGGGCACATGTTGAGGTGAAGTGGAACAGCAAAATAGATGTGTGGTATCATGAAGAGATGAAAAAAGTCAACAATCAATGTCTACCAGAAGAAATGGACGCAGAAGATCCTCTTTTTATTCTTTACACCTCTGGCTCTACAGGAAAACCTAAAGGTGTCTTGCATACTACTGGGGGGTACCTTGTCTATACGTCTTTTACACACAAAATGGTGTTCGACTATCATGAGGATGATATTTATTGGTGTACTGCTGATATTGGTTGGGTAACAGGGCATTCTTATATTGTGTATGGCCCTCTTTGTAATGGTGCGACCTCGATTATCTTTGAAGGTGTGCCAACCTACCCTGATGTGGGAAGATTTTGGGATGTAGTTGAAAAATACAAGGTTACTATATTTTATACAGCGCCTACAGCTATAAGGGCTATTGCAAAGGAAGGGGAGCAATGGGTCAAGAAACACGATGTTAGTTCGCTTAGGCTGCTTGGAACTGTTGGGGAGCCTATTAATCCAGAGGCATGGATGTGGTATCATGATATTGTAGGCAGTGGGAGATGTCCTATAGTGGATACGTATTGGCAGACAGAAACAGGTGGAATAGTTATAACACCATTCCCCGGGGCTACAGATATTAAACCAGGTTCCGCTTCCTGGCCTTTTTTTGGAATAGAACCATGTATTGTAGATGATGACGGCAATGAATTAGATGGGGAATGTCAAGGCGCCTTATGTATAAAGAGACCTTGGCCTGGGTTTATGAGAACTGTATATGCTGACCCCGAGAGATTTAAGGAAACATACTTTGTGCAGTTTCCAGGTAAATATACGGCAGGGGATGGCGCACTGCGAGATATAGATGGCTATTATTGGATTACTGGCAGAATTGATGATGTTATTAATGTTTCTGGTCATAGGATGGGGACAGCTGAAGTAGAAAGTGCGCTTGTTTCACATCCGCAAGTTGCTGAGGCCGCAGTTGTTGGATACCCCCATGATATAAAAGGGCAATCTATTTATGCCTTTGTGACGTTGAATAGCGGCGTAGAAAAGAATGAGGAATTAAAGATGGAGCTGATTAAACATGTGCGCAATGAAATTGGGCCAATAGCAACACCGGAAAAAATACAGTGGGCTGATGGATTGCCCAAGACGAGAAGCGGGAAGATAATGCGTCGAATTTTAAAGAAGATTGCTTCTGGAGAGATCGACAAGATTGGTGATACTACAACCCTGGCAGAACCAGATGTCGTTGAACAATTAATAAAAGAGAGAATGTAAAAGGCAACAGTAGTGCGTGAAAAAATACACCACTTTTTTATTTATTTACATGGTAAAAGGAATTCGATTGTTATCAAAAATATTACTGCTTAGAGAGTTATTTCGAAAAACCTTACAATAATATCTTATTTGATAATTTATGAGTAAGGGGAAAACTATATGATTGACTCAACGCTTATAAATAATATTCTTAATTCTGCGACGCATACCTCTATTATTGTGACAGATTTTTATGGAAAGATACTTGTTTTTAATAAGGGCGCATCAAATTTATTTGGGTATATACCTGAAGAGGCAAAGAATAAAAAACTGTCAGATCTTACATACATCAAAGAGGAAAACGATGCCTTTTTATTTGAAGAAATAGTAAAGAGGGTAAAAAGTGAAGGATGGACAGATGAGAAATTTCTTCGTCAACATAAAGATGGGCACATATTCCCGGCGATATCTATTATTAATGGTTTAAGGGATTCATCGGGAGAGATTATTGGTATTTTAGAGATAACCCAAAATATGCCAAATCTTTTCAGGCTGGAAAGGGAATTGAAGAGCTCTAAGGATTTTCTTGAAAATATATTAGAGAGCTCTATCGACGCTATCGTAACTACTGATGTTAAAGGGTATATAACCTTTGTTAATCGAGCACTTAAGGAACTGATAGGACAGCGTGGTCAGCAGATTATTGGAAAACATATATCAATATATTATAAAGATGGGGTTAATCAAGCTCGTGAAATAATGAGTAGATTGAGAAAATTCGGACGAATAAGGGATTATGAGTTTGACATGGAAATTGATGGCAGGATAGTGCCCATCAGGACATCCGACACCTTGCTATACGATGATTATGGTGAAATAGTAGGAACTATGGGCGTATTTCAAGATATTACCGATAGAAAGACGCTTTCAGAAAAATTATTTGAAACTCAGTCTGAATTAATACAGGCCGTTAAAATGAGAGCCCTTGGCGATCTTGTATCTGGCGTTGTTCATGAAATCAATAACCCTCTTATGGCATCTAATACATTTTTACATTTATTGGAGCAAGAGAAATGGAAAAGCCCTGAACAAAAAAAGAGATTCTTGCTTCTGAAAGATTGTAATGCGAGAATAGAACGAATAGTAAAAAAGCTTAAAGAATTTTCTCGACAATCTAAGTTTGAATTTGCATCTATGAATGTAAATGATGCGGTTATGTCTGTTTTGGCAATAACGAGACAACAGTTATTAAATCATGGTATAGAATTGAAAATTTTCCTGCCTGAAGGGCTGCCTTTGGTTTTAGGTGATATTAACCAGATAGAACAGGTTTTGTTAAATCTGATTGCAAATGCTATCGATGCGATGGTGGAATCTCCTGATAAAGTGTTGATTATTGAAACAGCCCTTGGTGAGAAAGGACAAATGGTTCAGATAAAGGTTACTGATAAGGGTATAGGAATGACATCAGAACAGATTGAACAAATATTTAATCCATTTTTTACCACAAAAGATGCCGACGAGGGGACAGGCTTGGGGCTTTCAATAAGTTACAGAATAATAGAGTCGCATAGAGGAAAGATTGAGGTCAAAAGTAAGCAAGGAAAGGGAACAACATTTACAGTAGAGTTACCTGTGTATGGAACAGGAACCGAGAAAGGTAGAGCAAAGCATAATTCTGGAGGATAGGATGTCTCATAAAATATTGGTCGTAGATGACGACATATTAGTGGTTGAAGCCTTGAAGGGACTTCTTAGTTCAGCGGGGTATGAAGTCAAGGTCGCCACTCGAGGCCAGGAGGCATTGAATATATTGAATAAAGAGAATTTTGATTTATTGATTCTGGATGTAGTAATGCCAAAAATGACTGGGTTTGATGTTTGTTGTAAGGTGCGTAGTAGAGATGATGAAATGGGAAATGTTAAAATAATAATGCTTACAGCAAAAACAGAGCGAAATGTTCTTGAGGTAGACCAAAAATGTGGCTGCGATCTTTACCTGCCGAAGCCCATAGACCCAGCTAAGCTAAAGGGGTTAATTAAAGAGCTGCTGGAAAGTGAAAAGAGCATAGACATCGATCCATGTAATAGGCCTTAATAGGCTTGGCAGATACTTGTAAAAATATTTTAAAAATAACGGTAAGAAATACTAATATAAAGATTTTAGGAAATAAGATTTGCATTCTATATTTTATTACTCGGAAGAACTGGCCCATTTCGATTTTGGGCCAGATCATTTTTTTAAACCTGAGAGGGCACAAAAAACTCTAGAGCTTTGTCGTCGTTACGGCCTTGTAGATTTGGAGCAAATGGCAATAAAAGATCCAGCAGCCCTTCCAAAAGAACAGCTCCTGCTTGGTCATAGCGAGGATTACCTCGATGCACTCTTTCGTGTTGGAAACGGAGAGATATTCCAAGAAATGCTATCGTATGGGATAGGTACGGAGGATAATCCACCGTTGAAGGGTATCTATGAATGGTCCAGCAGGTGTGCTTCTGCAACCTGGAACGGGATGATCGAATTATTGGATAATCGCTGTGATGTAATATTTAATCCATTAGGGGGATTTCATCATGCTCTTTATTCCAAAGCCGAGGGATTTTGTTATATTAATGACATTGTGATAGCTATTAAAGAAGCATTGAATCGTAATTTAAGGATAACGTATCTTGATATAGATGCCCACCATGGAAACGGAGTGCAGAAAGCCTTTTATGATAACGATAAAGTGCAGTTTATATCTCTTCATGAATCTGGTAGATATATTTATCCCTACACTGGATTTGTTGAGGAAATTGGAGAGGGAAGGGGGAGGGGTTTTACCATAAACATCCCGTTGCCACCAAAGACTGATGATGAGCTTTATCTTGAGGCATTTTATAGGGTCGTAAAACCCTTGATTAAGGAGTTTAGCCCCGATGTGTTGGTTGCACAATTAGGTGCGGATTCGGTAGTCTCTGACCCACTCACTGATCTCATGACAACAAACAACTCGTATGTAGAGATTGTGGGCGAGTTAAAAATACTTTGTGAAAAAATTCTTGCCACGGGCGGTGGAGGTTACGATATCTATCGCACTGCTCGATGCTGGACGTTGGCGTGGGGCGTATTAAATGATAAAGAGCCAAGAGATGAATTTGCCGGACTTGTAGGCGGTATGATGTTTGGACCTGAGATGGAGGTTAGCAGCTTATATGATAAGCCATATCTTGTTGTAGGTTCGGAAAAAGACAACATTCGAAAAGAGGTGG